>JABDQZ010000047.1 GCA_013041975.1 Gammaproteobacteria bacterium | reverse complement strand
GTTCGTACCAGTGAAACACTGAGCGGCGGTACAGTAACCGGAACAGCAGTCGGTCGTAGCGAAAAAACTACTGGCGATGAATTTGGTGCCTGCCGTCAGGTTACCGGCGATGATTATGTTGGCCAGGAACAATACAGCCAATTCTGTGATACCAAGGCTCAACCTCAGGATCGTAAAGTAGGTATGTCGGCGACTTTCAATGGTATGTCAGTCACAGGCACAATTGATGGCCGCACTGAAAAGGTTACCGGTAACGAACCAGGAACCTGTAAAACAGTAACAGGAACACCTTATGCTGGTGTTGAAGATTATGCTGGAAACTGTGAAGTTCCTGCTGTCAATGATGCAGCGGCGCGTATGCAACGTAATAAACGTTCCATGGGTATGCCGATGACTGGTCAGCAGCCAGGTGTTGGCGGTGCGATGACAGGCGATTCAAAAGGTGCCTGTGAACCAGTAACTGGAACGCCTTATATTGGTGCAGACCAGGCGTTTAACGCATGCCCTGCAAAAGCCGCTGAGCCAGGTGATGCGGATTTTCCTCAAGCCGCAGGTGATACAGCAGGTTGGACTGAGTTTAGTGTGACTCCTCCATCCCATGCTGCGGCAGATGAAAGCAACACAGGTGTTACTGGTGCGCGTTACGAAAAAGGTCATATAACTGGGCCCTTTGGTATGGCAACTGGCAAGGTAACCGGAACTGAGGAAGCGCGTTTTGGCGATACTTCGGTGAATTCAACTTCTGTCAATGAAGTAGCTGAGCCTGCTGAGGTTGATGGTCGTGTGAAAGCTCGTATATCCGGTGAGGGTATGGATGCAGGCAATAAAATTACCGGTGATGACTGGGATCGTGGTGATCGTGTTACTGGCACGGAAGGTACTTCAGCTTTAACGCGTAACCCTTCTATTCGTGGTGCGATGAATGCCATGGCTAACAAAGTGATCGCTGAGGCAAAGACTGAAGCTCCGCAGCCGGTGAGCAAAGTAACAGGTAGCAGTGGTAACTATGAAGGTGGTTCACTGATTACTTACTCCGGTGGAGCACGCGGTTAAAATAGGTTTGATTTGCAATGCTTCGTAGACCCGCACAGGCAAGACCTGCTTTTAACAGGGCACCATGTCGCAGACCTGGGTCTTGTAACACGGCGGATGAAGTGACTCAGTCACCTGCAGACATAACCAGTGGACACCCACTGAGTAATGGACGCGAAAACGAGCGTCTTTACAGATATGAAAATCGTGTAAAGACGGCGTTTGATGAAATAGTACCGGTGCTGAAGAAAATTTCAGCCCAGCAACATGAAACGGATTTTGAACAACAGGCTCAACGCATAGCAAAGAGCGAACTGGGTTTTGAATTACCGGAAGAGATTCTGGCTAATGCCTGGGTGGATCAACTTGATATGCGCCGATTATTTGCCTGGAGTGTGTTTGAAACTTATCGACGTTTTACTGATGAGTTTTATACACAAGCGCCTTTGGCGCAGGATGATGAAAGTGGTTTTGATGATTTTATTCAGTCATGTGGCTTTCATACCATAGATGTTTCGCCTTGTGCGGATGGACGTTTGGCACATGTCATCCGTTATGTGCTGAGAATGCCGTACCGGAAGGTGCGCAGGAAGTCATACGCCGGGGCAATGTTCGACATTGATAACAGTGTCGAAAAATGGGTCGAAACAGAAATGTTGAGATTCCGTGAAGGCAAACCGAATACGGCTGATAAGCCGACACGCTACCTTAAGGTGGTTGCTTATCACTACAGCTCGGTTGACCCGTTGCACGAAGGTTGTGCAGCACATGGATCTGATACCCAGAAAGCCGCGGAAGGTGGTCTGGAAAGACTGGAAACCTTTAAAACGGCAGTAGAGAACAATTTTTGTTGTGGTGCATCGATAGACCTTTTGTTGATTGGTCTTGATACAGATACCGATTCGATGCGAGTACACGTGCCCGATATGGATGGTGTTATACATCTGGATCGGTTTGTAGACACCCTGGACGTCTACAAGGTGACACAGTATGGAAGCGAAACGGAAGGTAGCGATTTCATTGCCAACCAGATTCGCTCCTGTTCACCGGAAGTGCTTGAAGGAACAGCAAAGTTTGCAGCGTATTTGATCGAGAACAATTTGTCACAGATCGATTATGTGAGAAAAAATTATGGCGATGCCTATCCTGATACCGGACATGCGGAGCGCTTTATCGGAGCAGGAATAGGGTTTGAAGAAATACAGCTTAGAAATTTGATGTATTTCGCCTACCTGACAACAGTTGAAGAAGCCGTTGCTGATACTGATGTTGGAATAAAGATATTTACAGGTTTGAACGTAAATAAAGGTTTACCGGTTCCGATAGTGGTCAGGTTTGACTATCACGGACAAGTACCTGGAGCCAGGGACAGGGCTCAACAGCATTGTGAACGTGTAACACGTGCTTTAAACGAGCGTTACGCTGATCTGGCTGGGCAGGGCATGCTGCATATCATGCAGGTAGTAAGAGATTGTAATGCGAATGCGCCGATTGAGGTGCTGGGATGTTCGGTCAAGCCCAAAGATGACGGAGGTCATTAATGAAAATCTGTCAGGTTGAAAAACCACTGGTATCGACCAACCGAATCGCAATGATGGAACATAAATTATTGCAAGTGGTGAAAGACGGTAGTTCACAGGTTGTAGCAGTTGATGCTGTTGGAGCCAAACCGGGTGACTGGGTTATCTGCGTCGGTAGTTCAGCTGCCCGTGAAGCAGCTGGAAGTAAAGGTTACCCAAGTGATCTGACGATTGTCGGTATTATTGATAAATGGCCACCGGAATCGGATCAGGACGATGCAGATACTGCAGGTTGAAGGCTCACTGAGCTGTACGTGCAGGATACATGGGCTCAAGCACGTTGCATTAAGGGTTTTACGCGATGCCAAAGGCAATCGCGTTGTAGCAACAGACCCGGTAGGTGCTGAACCGGGAAACTGGATTTTTGTAACTAGTGGTTCTGCCGCTCGTTACACGGCAGGAGACTTTGAAATACTGACAGATCTAGCGATCTGCGGGATCATCGATAACTGGCCGGATAATGAATAGATCGGACAACTGAAAATAGTTGTCTGGGTATGGTTAAACGTAAATTCGAGTTAATAGGAGACACGAAAATGGCAAATGATAATTACGGTATTGCACTGGGTATGATTGAAACACGCGGACTGGTTCCAGCTATTGAAGCAGCTGATGCCATGACTAAAGCTGCAGAAGTACGACTGATTGGTCGTGAGTTTGTTGGCGGTGGTTACGTTACTGTTCTGGTTCGTGGTGAAACTGGTGCTGTAAACGCAGCAGTTCGTGCTGGTGCTGATGCATGTGAGCGTGTAGGTGATGGCCTGGTTGCAGCGCACATCATTGCTCGTCCACATCGCGAAGTCGAGCCTGTGCTCGAAAAACAATAAGTTTTTGTTTGCGAAATAATTCGCCAACAAGACGAGTTGACCTTTAACTTCAATATTGGAGACTAAAAATGGCTAATGATAATTATGGTATTGCACTGGGTATGATCGAAACACGCGGTCTGGTTCCTGCAATTGAAGCGGCAGATGCCATGACTAAAGCTGCAGAAGTACGACTGATTGGTCGTGAGTTTGTTGGCGGTGGTTATGTGACTGTTCTGGTTCGCGGTGAAACTGGTGCGGTTAACGCAGCTGTTCGTGCGGGTGCTGATGCATGTGAGCGTGTCGGTGATGGCCTGGTTGCAGCGCATATCATTGCTAGACCTCACAATGAGCTTGAGCCTGTATTGCCAGCCGGTTCAGCTGAAGCCTGATAGCTCCAACAGTAACCTGAGGTAGCTTCGTGCTTGCGGGCGTAACGGATGTGAAAGTTCTGGGTTATCTGGGCAGGGCCCTCAGCCTGGAACTTTCAGCAGTACAGCTTTATACCACCCAGGCTCGTTTGGTGAGTATCTGGGGGCTGGATAAAGCTGCTGACCGCTTACGTCAGGAAGCTCAAGAGGAAACTGAACATGCCGAGCGTATTATTG
>JABDQZ010000041.1 GCA_013041975.1 Gammaproteobacteria bacterium | reverse complement strand
TCCAGACCATGAATCAGTATGATATGCCTGGCATCAGCCCTGTGTGGATTGAATGCCTTAAGACCAAAGCGTTTTTTCGATTGTGCTATTTCATCCGTGAATTGTTGCTCGAAGCTGCTTCTGATCTGTGAACGTAGCTGTTTTTCTTCCTCAGTCCAGAATGAACGGGTAACCTGCCAACCCGTTGTCAGTACAACAATCGCAATCAGAAAACCGGTTAATTTCTTGTTCAAATGTTCTTTGCCTGCGCAACCGCATTTCCAATATAGTTAGCCGGCGTCAGTGCTTTTAACTCGTCTTTAGCCACATCAGGCAAATCAAGAGTTTCAATAAATGCCTGCATTCCAGCCTGGTCAACACGTGTTCCGCGTGTCAGTTCCTTGAGCTTTTCATACGGCTTCTCTATGCCATAGCGGCGCATAACCGTTTGAATCGGTTCAGCCAGAACTTCCCAGTTATTATCCAGGTCTTCGGCGAGACGCTGCACGTTAATATCCAGTTTTCCGATACCACGCAATGCAGACTGAAGGGCAATAGACGTATAGGCAAAACCAACACCCATGTTTCTAAGCACTGTAGAATCAGTCAGGTCACGTTGCCAGCGGGAAACCGGTAGTTTCGATGCAAGATGATCAAACAGGGCATTGGCAATCCCCAGGTTGCCTTCGGCATTCTCAAAGTCGATGGGATTGACCTTGTGAGGCATGGTGGATGATCCGACTTCGCCAGCAACGGTCTTCTGTCTGAAATAACCTATAGAAATATAGCTCCACACATCACGACAGAAGTCGATCAGAATATTGTTATAACGTGCGATGGCATCGAACAGTTCGGCAATATAGTCATGTGGCTCGATCTGGATTGTGTAAGGGTTCCATTGCAGTTCCAAAGAGGTTACAAAACCTTCGGCATGTTTTGCCCAGTCGATATCAGGATAGGCAGACAGGTGTGCATTGTAGTTGCCAACAGCACCGTTGATTTTGCCAAGAATTTCCACATTGGCTATCTGGGTTCGCTGCTTTTGCAAACGGTAAACGACATTGGCCATTTCCTTACCCATGGTAGTTGGCGAAGCAGGCTGGCCATGTGTACGTGATAGCATTGAATGTTCAGCATAATCATGAGCCAGCGCCTTGACGGCATCAATCACTGAATCCAGTTGTTCAAGCAGGACACTTCGCCCGGCATTGAGCATCAGGCCATGAGACAAGTTATTGATATCTTCCGAAGTACAGGCAAAGTGTATGAACTCGGAGGCTGCTTGCAACTCATCGTTGCCAGCAATTTTTTCTTTCAGAAAATACTCAACGGCTTTAACGTCATGGTTGGTTGTGCGTTCGATGTTTTTTACGCGCTGGGCATCTTCTTCCTTAAAATTATCAGCAATGCCATTAAGAACATTATTGGCGTGTTCGGAAAACTCGGGAACTTCTGTAATCTGCGCATGAGCCGCAAGCGCTTGCAACCAGCGAACTTCGACGATAACCCTGTTATGTATAAGGCCATATTCACTGAATATCGGACGAAAGGCTTCTGTCTTGCTGCCATAACGGCCATCAACCGGAGAAACCGCGGAAAGTGTAGATAAATCCATGACTTAATCCTGACTATTGAATAATTTGATAGGTTTTTTATTTGATGATGCGGATTATACCATCCGAAACTGCTAATATTATTGAAATTTTCCACCAATCTTGTCTGCTTGTGAGTGGTGTAGCCTTTCTGCGGCGTTCGACTGCATGGATGCAGTTGAAGAGCTTACATGGATGTATTCATAGCGTCTGCAGAAAGACGACATTGCTTGCAAGCTGCCACCGATTATAAACTTACGAGGTAGATAAAAGTGCTAGAAGCCTATCGTCAGCATGTAGAAGAACGCGCCAAAGAAGGACTGCCACCACTGGCATTAAATGCCGAACAGGTCGCTGACCTTATCGAACTGTTCAAGAATCCACCCGCTGGTGAAGAAGAGTTCATCGTTGATCTATTGGTCAATCGTGTCCCCCCCGGTGTAGACCAGGCCGCCTATGTCAAGGCCGCCTTTCTTGCTGATGTAGCCGAAGGTAAAGTCACAGTTTCTACCATTGATCGTGGCCGTGCTACCTTCCTGCTGGGCACCATGCTCGGCGGTTATAACATTGAACCCCTGATTCGCCTGCTTGACCATGATGAAACTTCAGAAGAGGCCGTCAAGGCGCTTTCCAATACACTGCTGATTTATGACGCACTGCATGATGTGAAGGTAAAGGCCGAGCAGGGCAATGAGGCTGCCAAAGCCGTGATGCAATCCTGGGCCGAAGCTGAATGGTTTACCAACCGCGACAAGCTACCTGAAGAGATTACGCTGAGTGTTTACAAGGTGCCTGGCGAGACCAACACGGATGATCTGTCACCCGCACAGGAAGCCTGGAGCCGTCCGGATATTCCTCAACACGCCAAATCCATGCTTGGCAGCAAGATGGATAATGCATTGGGCACTATCGAAGAACTGAAGAGTAAAGGCCATCCACTGGCCTATGTCGGTGACGTCGTAGGCACCGGGTCTTCACGTAAATCGGCGATTAACTCTGTACTGTGGCATATGGGTGAAGATATCCCTTATGTACCTAACAAGCGTCAGGGTGGCGTGATACTGGGTGGGAAAATTGCTCCGATCTTTTTTAACACAGCTGAAGATTCTGGTGCATTACCCATTGAATGTGATGTACAACAGCTTGAAACCGGTGATGTAATTATCGTTAAACCGTATGAGGGTAAGATATTCAAGGACGGTAAAGTCGTTTCTGAATTTGATCTCAAACCCACCACCATGCCTGACGAAGTGCAGGCTGGTGGACGTATTCCACTGATCATCGGCCGAGGCCTCACTGACCGTGCACGTGAAGTGCTGGATATGGAGCCGTCTGATGCATTCAGAAGACCGGTCGTTCCGACTGACAGTGGCAAAGGCTTTACCCTGGCACAAAAAATGGTGGGCAAGGCCTGCGGTATTGAAGGGGTTCGCCCCGGCACCTATTGCGAGCCTCGCATGACAACCGTGGGGTCTCAGGACACTACCGGTGCTATGACACGTGATGAGTTAAAGGAACTGGCGTGCCTTGGTTTTTCAGCTGACCTGGTGATGCAGTCCTTCTGTCATACCGCGGCCTATCCAAAACCGGTAGACATCAAGTTGCAGCACGAATTACCTGATTTTATGAGTACCCGCGGTGGTGTAACACTGCGTCCGGGTGATGGAGTGATTCATTCATGGCTCAACCGTATGATCCTGCCTGACACGGTAGGCACAGGTGGTGACTCTCATACCCGCTTCCCTATGGGGATCAGTTTCCCTGCAGGTTCTGGCCTGGTTGCTTTTGGGGCAGCCCTGGGTGTTATGCCGCTGGATATGCCGGAATCGGTACTGGTACGTTTCAAGGGTGAAATGCAACCTGGTGTAACCTTGCGTGATCTGGTTAATGCCATTCCCTATGCTGCGATACAGAAGGGCCTGCTGACCGTGGAAAAAGCCGGCAAGAAAAATGTCTTCAATGGACGTGTACTGGAAATTGAAGGCTTGCCAGATCTTAAAGTTGAGCAGGCATTTGAGCTTTCTGATGCTTCCGCAGAACGTTCTGCCAATGGTTGTACTATTCGCCTGAATAAAGAACCGATTATTGAGTTCCTCAATTCCAATATCACACTGCTCAAATGGATGATGGCGAATGATTATCAATCGGCTAAAACCCTGCAACGTCGCATTGATGCCATGGAAAAATGGCTCGCCAATCCGGAATTGCTTGAACCTGATGCGGATGCAGAATATGCAGAGATCATCGAAATCGATCTGAATGAAATCAAGCAGCCATTACTGGCATGCCCGAATGATCCTGATGATGTTCGCCCTCTTTCCGAAGTGGCGGGCACCAGTGTGGATGAAGTCTTCATCGGCTCATGCATGACCAACATCGGACATTATCGTGCTGCAGGAAAGGTTCTGGAAGCTTCAGGAACACCTGTTCCGACCCGTCTGTGGCTGGCTCCACCAACAAAAATGGATGAATACCAGTTGACCCAGGAAGGCTATTACAACATCTTTGGTCGTTCAGGAGCACGTACTGAAATGCCTGGCTGTTCACTGTGCATGGGTAACCAGGCGCGTGTCGCTGATAATTCCACGGTTGTTTCCACTTCAACGCGTAACTTCCCCAATCGTCTGGGCAAGGGCGCCAATGTTTACCTGTCATCAGCAGAACTTGCCGCGGTGGCTTCGTTATTGGGTAAGATACCTTCGATAGAAGAGTACATGGAGCATGTCAAAGGCCTGCAGACTATGTCAGACGAGATTTACCGTTACCTGAATTTTGATGAAATTGCAGAATACAAGGAAGTGGCTGACAAGGTCATACCAATCGCGGTGGCCTGATGGCATCGTTGATTCTATCCTTAAAAACCGGCGTTTATCGCCGGTTTTTTTGTCTTCACTAATCGATAAGCATCTGCCTATAATGATGATGGCATATACTATTTTGGAGGAATGAATGCTTCTTAAAACCATAATAATGACCGCGCTGATAGCGGCTTCAACTACTGTTTCAGCTAATAACTTCATTACCATCGGCACCGGTGGTGTCACCGGCGTCTACTATCCAACAGGCGGTTCTATCTGTCGCCTGGTAAACAAGGGACGTAAACAACATGGTGTACGTTGTTCGGTAGAATCCACTGCCGGCTCTGTATACAATATCAATACCATTCGCGCCGGCGACCTGGATATGGGCGTGGCCCAGTCTGACTGGCAGTTTCACGCTTATAATGGCACCAGTAAATTCAAAGATGCAGGTGCTTTCAAAGAACTGCGTGCGGTATTTTCCGTCCACCCTGAACCTTTTACCGTAGTGGCCCGTGCAGATTCAGGTATTAGAAATATCGAAGACCTGAAAGGCAAACGTGTCAATATTGGCAACCCGGGTTCAGGTCAGCGTGGCACCATGGAAGTATTGATGAAAGCTATGGGTTGGGATAAATCGACCTTTTCACTGGCTTCTGAATTGAAATCATCCGAACAGTCTTCAGCCTTGTGTGATAATAAAATCGATGCCATGGTGTTCACTGTAGGACATCCTAGTGGTTCAATCAAAGAAGCGACCACTACCTGTGACAGTGTGCTGGTGAATATTACCGGGCCGGTTGTTGATAAACTGGTTGCTGATAACGACTATTACCGCAAAGCGGTCATTCCCGGCGGTATGTATCGTGGTAACCCTGATGACACAACAACTTTTGGTGTAGGCGCTACTTTCGTCAGTTCAACAGCAACCAGCGCTGAAACGGTTTACACTGTTGTAAAATCTGTCTTTGAGAACATGGACTCTTTCCGTAAACTGCATCCGGCCTTTGCCAACCTGAAAGCATCCGAAATGATCAAAGATGGTTTGTCAGCGCCATTACATGACGGTGCTGCGAAATATTACAAGGAAGCGGGCTTGATTAAATAAACTGGTGTAATCCCCGCACTGGCGGGGATATGCACTAGATTGATGATGGCCAAGCGCGTCCAACAATCCGATGAAGCACTCGAACTGCTGGTAGCTGAATCAGATCTGGGTGCCAGACACCCATCAGGTTACTCGGCAATTGTCCTGGTTGCTGTTCCGATTATCTGGTCACTGTTCCAGCTCTGGTATGCCTCGCCATTACCTTTTATATTTAACTTCGTTGTCTTGAATGATACCGAGGCGCGAGCCATCCACCTGGCATTCGCCATATTTCTTGCCTATACCGCCTATCCAACCTTTAAAACCTCTCCGAGACACTACATCCCGCTACATGACTGGATAACTGCATTTGTGGCTGCTTTTTGCGCCTCCTACCTGTTCGTGTTTTACGAAGAACTGGCTAACCGGCCGGGCTTGCCCACAAGCTTCGATCTGGCAGTGTCCATCACGGG
>JABDQZ010000084.1 GCA_013041975.1 Gammaproteobacteria bacterium | reverse complement strand
ATATTGGGAACACTCATGCAGATAGCGCCATCCTCTGTGAGAATCCTTTTCATTTCCAACAGCACCTCAAACGGTTCTGTCACATGCTCAAACACATGCCAGATAATCACCAAGTCTACCGATTGTTCATCAATTGGCCAGGTTTCACCGTCAACAACACCATGCACAGTAATCTCGGGATTATTTAAAATCCAGTCAGCGGCTCCAGCTGACTCTATACCCACCACCTTACAGCCAAGTTTGTCCAAAATGGAAAGGATATATCCTCTTCCACACCCGACTTCAAGGACACTGTCTGGTTGAAATTTTTGATAGAATTTCCTGGCTTTAAGAGAGTGAAAAAAGCGAAAAATTCTTTCTGTGACGGGTGAAAACTTTCCCTCCGGAGAACCGTAATAGGCCTGACCATAATAATTTGCCTGGATATCCCCAACCGTTTGCAGGCTGCTGCATTCATCACAGCGCCATAATTCAAACTCATCACTACTTATATAGTCTCTGGCTCCCGAGGTGAGGTGTTTCAAATCTCCTTTATTGCATACCTTACACTTCATGCCTTATCCAGTTCAATTTTATGAGCTGCAAAGACCCAATAGCGTTTCATTAAAAACGAGGGCACAGATCCAATCAATGCAGCCATTGCAAAACCACCTCGATCACCCCATTCATTGGTAGATAGCTCTGCAATCATAAAACGACACAATGGAGCCAGCACAGAAACGAGTAACATAATAAAGACTTCAGTAACCAAATAGCGATGAAACAAACCGGAAGTTTTGAAAATAAGCTTCATCTGAATAAAAAAATTCAAGATCATTGTAATGCTGAATGCCACGGCAGTGGCTATACCATAGCTTAACGATGATTCGCCTCCGAACAGTTTAAAGAGCATAAACTGTAATATCCAGGCAAACAGTGTGATGGCAACGCCATTAATAAAAAAATGGGTGTACTGTTTAAGCATGGTTTTCAATCATCAACACAAATGATTTATTCTGGTTTTCGCTTTTCTGAGAGAAGCTTATGTTCGAATGCCATCTTGTTCTGATGGGTAATGCTGTCAAGTATTAAACCAATACCCAGGGAAAGAATTGCCGAAACCTCCAGACCCGCTGCGAGAATAGCCAGAGGCACATGGTAAATATATTTGTAGAGTATCCAGTCCATGATGACGGGATATCCGGCGATCAGGCCTGCCAAAAAAAACATAAATGAAATAAAACCGAAAAAGATCATGGGCCGGTAGTATCTTAAAATCTGGACGATGGTAAAGATAACTCTGGCGCCATCTCCAAATGTATCCAGTTTGGAATTTGAGCCTTCCGGTCTATCCTGATAAGTCACCGGCATCTCTTTAATCACAAACCTTTTATCCAGCGCATGTAAACTCATATCAGTTTCAATTTGAAAACCGGATACCAATACCGGGTAATTTTTTACAAATCTTCTGGAAAACACCCTGTAACCACTCATAATATCGGCCAAATCAGCTTTAAACAGGCCGTTTACCATCCACTTTACTAAATTATTACCGATTTCATGGAAATTACGCTTGTTCTGATCACTGTAATGTCCGCCAGAATGGCGGTCACCGACAACCATGTCTGCCTCTCCGTTCAAAACTGCAGCAATCATATCTTTCACATGAGAAGCCGGATAAGTGGTGTCGGCATCAGCCATAACATAAATATCAGCATCTACTTCCATGAAGGCCTTTCTCACTGCGTTACCTTTCCCCTGACGCTGCTCATAGAGCACTTCACCACTGATTCCCAACTTGTCAATGACATTCCGCGCAATTTCACCGGTTTTGTCGGACGAGTTATTATCAATCACAATAAAGCGGGCTTCAGGAATAAATTGGAAGAAATCGTGAAGCGTATCCGAAATGGTCAATGCTTCATTATAGGCAGGCAGAATAAGGGCTATGGAAGATTCTGTTGCGATCATGAATAATTTTTTTCCTTGATTGCTGTACAATTACGCTAGTCTTAATAGACATTGCATCTATTTGAACCTGCTTACAACAGGATAACAACTAAAACATAAGTTTTTACAATGCCTAGCCAGAATAATAGTCATTTTTTCACAAAAGACAGCGCTCTTCCTTATATTTACCTGTTGCTGTTTAGCTACATTCTGTACCTGTTCATGATGCCGATCCGTATGGGCGATACGGATATGTGGTATCACCTGAATGGCGGGCGTTTTTTCTGGGAAAACCTGAGTATACCAACTACACCTTTTTTCTCATTTATCGAGCCCCAACAGGAATGGACCAATTACTACTGGGGATTCCAGGCAATCATATTCAAGATTTTCGACCTTGCAGGTTACCAAGGACTGGCGATATTACGATCCGTGCTGGGTGCCTCGACGGTGCTCATGCTTTTTACCTTATTTACCAAAAATCACGGCGAAAAGAATGCAGTGATTCTATTATTGTTGCTGGCTGTTTTTATTATTATCTACGATGGCCGCGTCTACCAGCTAAGGCCCCACCTGTTTTCCTATCTGTTTATCACGATATTTCTCTATATACTGCAATACAGGCCCAATTTAACACCTGTACTACCCATCCTCACAATTCCCTGGGCCAATATTCATGGCGTTGAATGGCCAGTACCCGCATTAATTTGTGGAGGCTATGCATTGCCTGTACTCATCAAACTCATCCAAAATGAGAACACCGGTGTTGACAGGCCTTATCTCTACCTGGTTTCAATAGTTATGTGCGCCCCGGCATTTCTTATCAATCCATACGGTTGGGAGTTATTTCTTGCACCCTTTAATATTGACAAAGACACCTATCAATATATTGGCGAGTTGACCAGCCTGGATGACAAGGCATTATCTACAATACAAATCAATGGCACAGTCATTCCATTGCACACCGCAATGACACTGCTATTTCTGCTGTCGTCCTGGACTTTCATTGTATTAACTTTTAAAAAGCAGCTTCCTTTATCAGCAGGCATTCTTTTAATTGGTGGCCTGTTCCTGTTATTCAGAGGCTCACGTTTCGTCTGGGAATGGCTTCTGTTATGTATCCCGGTCGTTAGCTACTTGTTAATAAAACCAGTTCCAGTGTTTTTCACACTCACCAAAGGACGCCTTCCAGTACATCTGGCATTATCGATCATCATCATTTTGACCGGCAGCACCATCTATCAAAAAGCCAACCAGTTTGGCAGTTACCCATTCGACGATCGCCATCTTCCTACCGGCATTGGTGATTTTGTGAAAAAGACCAATGCCACCGGCCATGTATTGGCTCCTCCATCCATTGCCGGCTATGTTGAATGGAAACTTCACCCGAACATTAAAACGTTTATAGATATGCAGTTTCCACCTTCCACTGACATGAACATGTTTAAATTGACCCGCGCATACAATACGGAATACGGACTGAGACAATTTGTCAAAACTTATGATATCGACTGGCTACTGATGCGTATCAATCATCAGCCTGCCAGTCAAAACATCGCTAAACTACCCGAATTTCAACCGGTATTTGTTGATGATGCCCTGGTGCTATATGCAAACAGAGACAAACAAGATGAGCTCGTTTCCAGGTATGGACTAAATGCTGTTAATCCACATGCACTTTTCGATAAAAAGGAAAATAGCGAAAAGGAATACACCAATGAGCTTGAAAGGCTCCTGGGCATTTCACCTCATCTTGCCGGCATCAATCGAGTCCTGGCAATCCACCATCTTGAAAAACAGGAAAATGACAAGGCACTACAGTATGCACTGGTGTTTGCACGTCTCAGCCCCCACGACCCGAACAGTCATTATATTCTTGGCCGCGTTTATCAGCAGCTTGAACAATTTGAGCCCTCTCATACTTCGTTCGAAAAAGCATTGGAGATGACTAACCAGGATTCCAGGGCAAAAGTTGAACTGGCCATGGCAACAACACACTATTTTGAACAGGATTTTTCGGCCGCATACCGCCTGTTTAATAAAACCGTCAACCCTTACCGCATCATGCATGAACCCGACACGCTCTACATGTTTGCATTAAGCGCCACCATTGAAGGCAAACTGGAAAAGGCCACTCGCTTGATCGACATGCTGCTTTATTCAACAGATCCTGATAAACACCAGGACATTATCGAACAAACACTGGATATTCGAACAAAAATCGAAAAGGGTGAGTTTGACAGTATTTCTTTTGTTGAATGGGCAATCAAACTGGTTTCGGGAAACCTGGAAACTACTGCTGATTAAACATTATAAATGGTGCTTTTCAGCAGCCCCATTTTTGCCATGCGAAAAACCAGTGTCTCGTATAAAACGCCAACGCCATACTTAAAAAGTTTCCAGCCAGCAATCGAAGAGGACTCTTCTGCATACAATGTCGGACAGGTGACTTCTCCGATATAATAGCCGTTTCCGATTATCTGCAGGAGCATCTGGTTATCAAATATAAAATCATCCGAGTTTTTCTCTAGATTGATTCCCTCAAGCACCTCTTTTGAAAAGGCTCGATAGCCGGTGTGGTATTCAGAAAGTTTGTAACCTGCAAAAACATTTTGCATGAAAGTTAACAACCGGTTGGCAAGGTACTTGTGCATAGGCATCCCTCCCTTAAGAGCACCGACCCCCAGAATCCTTGAACCCAACACACAGTCGAACAAGCCTTCTGAGATCAACGAAGACATGGCCGTTATAAGCTTTGGCGTATACTGGTAATCAGGATGAACCATAATAACAATATCAGCACCGAGATTGAGAGCTTCCTGATAACAGGTCTTCTGATTACCACCGTAACCCCTGTTTGTCTTATGCACGTGCACATGTTCTATACCAATGGAACGCGCAACATCTGCAGTCCTGTCAGTACTGGAGTCATCTACCAAGATCACTTCGTCAACGATATCTTTCGGAATCTCGTTATAGGTAGATGAAAGGGTAGATTCCGCATTGTATGCGGGCATGACTACAACAACTTTCTTTGAATTCAACATTAACTTATCGACTGAATAATAAAATTTTTCTAAGAAGGAAATTAAAACCAAATACAAAAGCCGTGGCGATAATTTTTGCATGAAAATAGGGCAAGTTGTATTTTTCCACTGTGAACCACATCAAGATTTCACTGATTATCAGCCCGGTAAATGCAATGATTGAAAAAATAGAAAACTCTATGCTTATCTGGCTATATTTTCTTACCGGAAATACCCATTTGATATTCAAAAAATACACGACCACCAGGCCAATTGAATAACTGAAAACATTTGATACCAGGTAATGAAAACCAAATATTTCAACCAATACATACAGTGAAGACATATCTGATGCAAATGCAATCGACCCGGCTATGATATAGCGGTAGATTTCAGGTAGATTGATAATCTTGTTCAACATAATAATGGGCATCAATTTTCGGATATTATCCGATCAAGTGACTCGAGGTCTTTATCAAATTCAGCACTATGTTCCGGGCTGAGCTTGCGTGCATGGACAATATATTCTCTGGCTTTTTGATATTTTCCTGTTTTTAAATAGACCAAACCTAAATTATAGTATGGCTTAAAGTGCTGAGGGAATATTCTTGTTGCTTCAAGAAGATGAACTTCTGCTTCGTCATACAGACCAACTTCCATAAGCGACATACCCAGGTTTGAATACATAAAGGCCAAGCCAAATGGAACAGATCGTTCGATTGACTTCCCTTTCAGGACTGCTTCATATCCGGGATCATGGACCTGCAAAGTATGAGAAAACAAGCGTGCATCATATTTCCAATACGACAGATAGGTTGAAGCCATCACCCAGAAAGCGATCAACCAGCCAAAAATTATCGTAAAAATAAGCGTACGGGAAAATGCCGAATAGTTGACAACATCTCTTATGCCCCATGAAAGCATAATAAACAAGCCCAGATAAGGTATGTAGGTATAACGATCTGCGATTGACTGGGCACCAACCTGAACGATCCCGATCACCGGAACCAGTGTTCCCAGGAAAATAAACCAGCCAACAAAAAGATAAGGTTTTCTCTTATAAAGAAGTACCGTCAACAGTGTAATAATGAAAATTAATACACCACTTAATATCACTTTAGATAAAGGCCATAGCCCCGGGTGAGGATAAAATACAGTTAGACCAACGGGATACATTGCCTTCCCGAAGTACCGCGCATAGGACACCAAAGCATTCTGAGTTCGCTCTGCCAGGCTGAACAAATCACCCACAGTCATTGCACCGGAATCCTGCTGAGCAAGAAAAGTCATCACTCCCAAAAGTGGAACCAACATCAAAAAAGGGAGTTTTTCGATGACCAAAACGGTTAAATCATTTTTGATTGAAGATTTTGTCAAAGCGACACGCCCAAGGGGCCAGAAATCCAATAGCATCAAAACGAATGGCAAGGTAATCGCCATGGGCTTGGACATAAAAGCCATAGTGACACTCACAAATACCAGCAGATACCTGGACATGCACTTTTTCTGCACATACCACCAGTAGGCAAGCAGTGACAGGAAGAAGAAAAACGCACTTAATACATCCTTACGTTCTGCAATCCAGGCCACCGACTCGACATGTGCAGGATGAATCGCAAACAAAATGGCAACCAAAGCTGCAGGATAAAAATGACCCGTTGCTTTTAGAAGAAAATACAGAAGCAGTAAGGTATTCATTAAATGGAAAATCACATTGGTGACGTGATGACCACCCGGCTCCAGGCCAAAAAGCTGGACATCCAGCATGTGAGACAACCATGTCAACGGATACCAGTTTGCATGATCAGAGCTGGTCAGCGCCCAAACCAGCCCTTCGAGAGAAATCCCGTTGCGAACGTATGGATTATGAATTACATAATCATAATCATCAAAGTTGATATACTTGAATTCATATACCGGTAAATACAAAACGACTGTTACGAGCATGATGCAAAATACAACCAGGCGTTTAATATTGTTTGATTGAAAATCCATAGCTTAAATTATTTGTTACTATCTTCTTGAATTAATCGTTCAACATACTCAAGTTCTTGGCGGTACTCTGCTTCTCGCTCCGAATCCATTTCTTTTGCCGTGTGGATAAAACCATAGGCTAATTCGTAACGTTTTTGTTCCAGCAGAACTTTTCCTAATAGGTAATAAGCCGTAGGCAAATTCGGATAGATGCGGATAGATTCAAGCAAATGTTTTTTGGCTTGCGCAAACATTCCTGCCTGGTAATAGGCAATGCCCACATTTAAATAAATTCCAGACAAGCTGGTAAAAACCTCTCGTGATTGACTTCGCTCGACATCGACATTCAGAACTTCCTGGTATCCTGGATCATGCACCTCAAGAACACGCTTAAACAAGGAAACATCGTTTTTCCACAGGGAAATATAATTAAACGCGATAATGAACAGCAGCCCCACCCAGAAAACAACAGTCAAATTTATAAAGGCCTTAAGTGAGTTCAAATGTTGTTTTAATACTTCAATGCCCCAGGAAAAAATCACAAACAAGCCTATGTAAGGAATGTAGGTGTAGCGATCTGCTATGGATTGTGCGCCTACTTGAACAATACCAATCACCGGAACCAGAGTACCGAGAAAGAAGAACCAGCCAACAAAAAACCATGGATGAGACTTCAAAGACACCCCTGCCAAAAGCGTTATTACCAGCAGCAAACCTCCACTGAAGATGAC
>JABDQZ010000035.1 GCA_013041975.1 Gammaproteobacteria bacterium | reverse complement strand
AATGAGGATGCACTGACCGGGTTACCCAATCGTCGGTATTTTTTAAAGCGGGCAGAAGCGGAATTTCAACGGGCCAAACGCTATCACAGTCATTTGTGTCTAATCATGTGTGATATCGATCATTTTAAACAGGTTAATGATAATTTTGGCCATAACACAGGCGATGAAGCGCTGCGTAAAGTGACACAAACGATGGCGCTTTGTTTGAGGGAAAATATTGACCTGATAGGTAGACTGGGAGGAGAGGAGTTTTGTATTGCTTTACCTGAAACCAGTCTTAGTGATGCCGAAATGGTTGCAGAGCGAATTAGAGATAAAGTGGAAAAGACACCAATTACTGATTCCTTATCTGTGACCTGTAGTTTTGGTATCTCCAGTATAGAATTGACAGATTCTCTGGAGCTTGTCATGTCACAGGCAGACACTGCTTTATATGAATCCAAGGCAGGCGGTCGAAACCAGGTCAACAGTTATACTGGCTAGCGTTGCAATAACCAATAGCAGATAGCACTAATAGACGATGACTATCAGCCGTTTGTATCGGCGTCAAATTCAACGGTTCTTTACTTCAGAACATGATGCTTTAACTTTCTCGTTATATTCATTCCAAAGATTAGAAGTACTAAAACCCAGATAACAAAGGTCATTATGAAAAATTCAAGGATGTTAATCATTGGTGAGCCGTCTTGTAATCTTCCAGTTTATTGAAACAATAATACTGGCCATTCAGATAAATATTGCCATGGCATTTCGATTCAGTATTTGCACTACATCCATATTTAAAATCGCATCAGTTCCTAAAAAAAAGCCCGCCAAACATAGCGGGCAAAGGAGAAATTTTGAAGTGTGGAAACATGAAAAAAAACACTTCAGAAATTGATGAGCAATCAGTATGCCAAGCAGAAATTATTAAATAAAACAATAACCTGTATGTTGGGAGGTGTTTTTATTGCACTCATACCGTGCAAACAAGTGTTGCAAGTATCCATTTTGACGCATCAATCGAAAGGATGTGCATAAATTATTTTGTCATAATATCTGGAAAAAACAGATATCTGAGATGTTCACTGTTTGTGCATAAATGAACATTCAAAATCGTGTTTGCATCATGGTTGTGCAAAAAAACACGATAAGCCTTTCTAAAGCGCTGGCCTGGAAATTGCTAAAACATTAAGTATTTCAATTCTATGCTTATGGGTTAAATCATGTCATCAGCGAACGCAAATATCTATGCAGCAAACGAAAAACACATTGTTAACCATGACATCATGCATTGCACTGCAGAAGGAGTAGTCGGAAATCACCTTTATTCGGGAAGGGCGCTGGGAATTACCGAATCCTACGACATTATCCAGCTTTCAGAGAAATTAAAACCTCTCTTTCAATGTGCCTCTGGACATTATGAGCGCGTTGGCCTGACTCATACCAGGGATGTTATCTGGAATGTTGAGATGGATCATCTTGGTAAATATATTGGCTTTCATCCATCCGTGTTCTTTTTTGGGCCTCAACAATATTTTAGCTGGGGTGACAATGAGTGGCTTGCTATCGTTGACTACATCAATTCAAAAAATAATTTTATCCAACTGGCTAACCAAATAGGCATCAAAGTACCAATGACACTGGCCTTTGATAATGTTGATAAAATCGATCATACGACGATAGAAAATACGATTTATCCATGCTATCTCAAGGCTGCCGTGTCGGTTTCTGGCGTGGGTATTTATCGATGCGAGAATTCACAAGAGTTAAGGAAAGCTATTACCTGCTTTGATTCACATATTCCGGTCCAGATTCAGGAAGAAGTCCAGGCCAAAACATTTTTGAATATGCAATACAAAATAGAGTCTGGCTTCGCTTTACGCTTGGCATGCACTGAACAATTACTGGATGGTTTTGTACACCAGGGCAATGCCTATCCTGCCTGTTGTGAACCCTGGGAATCAGTAGACCCTATGGCTGCCTGGATGGCTGAGCGGGGTATGAAAGGAGTTTTTGCCTTTGATGTTGCTGTCATTGAAAAACCCGATGGTGTGACTTTTTCTGCCATCGAATGTAACCCGCGTTATAACGGTGCGACCTACCCAACACTCATTGCCCAGAAATTGGGTATTAAACAGTGGGTCGCTAAAACCTATACTACCCAGTATCGTAACCTTAAAGACATTAACATTGACCATATTGAATACAGCAAGAAATCAGGTTATGGCATTATCATTGTGAACTGGGGAACAATCCTGGAAGGTAAACTCATGGTATTGCTGGCAGGCAACAAAGAACAACAACAATATCTGGATGCTGAACTAATATCCTTTCTTTGATACGCTAGTTGTCAAATTCTAAAATATATTTTGAATATGACTGGTCAATATTCCATTATGGTGCATGGCGGAGCGGGTGCACTAGATAACGTTAAAGATGAAAAAACCGCTGTCAGATACCTGGATAGTCTTCACCGCATACTCGAACATGGCCGTGAAGTCATGGTTCTTGGTGGCTCTGCATTACAGGCAGCAGAAACCTGTGCCTCCTTACTCGAAGATGATCCAGTTTTTAATGCCGGTTGTGGGTCGGTATTAAACGAGCATGGCAAAGTGGAGATGGATGCCGCTATTATGGATGGCAGAGATTTGTCTGCTGGTGCTGTAG
>JABDQZ010000031.1 GCA_013041975.1 Gammaproteobacteria bacterium | reverse complement strand
GCCGTGGTAATTGCGGTAAATACCTTGATCATACCAATGACGGTACCGAGAAGACCCAGCAACGGCGTAATCGAAGCAATGGTTCCCAATGTATTCAGATAGCGTTCGAGTTCATAAATAACCTGATGCCCTACCTCTTCAATGGCTTCTTTCATCACATCTCGTGGATGATGACGATTGATCAGGCCGGCTGCAAGAATACGCCCCAGTGGAGAACCTTCCTTTACGGCCGCAATGTGCGCATTGGTCAACTGATCATTACGGTGCAGATTCCATACCTGTGCCACCAGGTTTTTGGGCAGCACCTTCTTCTGACGATACACCCACAAACGCTCCAGTACGATGCCCAGAGCCAGCACCGAACAGGCGATAATCGGAACCATTAACCAGCCGCCGGCTTTAACCAGTTCAAACACGTTGACATACTCCGTAAATTCGTAAAAAAATCTGCGGCTAAACTAGCAGATCAACGCGGCCAGTGCCAGTATTTGCCGTTTTTGTCACTGAACGTGTCAACTGAAATATCATCAGCGTCCTTGCCAAACACCAGTTCAAGCGCACCCGAATCACCGGTATTGAGAAACGTCGCTCCGTTTTTCAGCCAGCGCTTTCTGATCTCTTCTTTAGGAAATCCATAGCGATTCAGATAAGCGCTGGTATTGATGACAAAACGTGCATCAACGGCATTGACAAATTCTGTCGTTGAAGAAGACTTACTGCCATGATGAGGAACCAGAACGACTTCGACAGCCAGTTTCTGCCGATCGCTTTTTAACAGTCTGCGTTCTACCGCCCTTTCGATATCACCGGTTAATAGCAGCGAATTTTCACCATGATCAACTCTCAGTACACACGAAGCATTATTATCCTTTACCGGATGCCTGTCAGGACTGAGAAATTCAAACATCGTTTGCTGCCATCGCCACCGCTGCCCAGCCTGACATAAAGCATATTGCCGGGAAGTGTTGATCACCTCACCTGTGACTATTTTTTCAACGTTAATCGCCTGTAAAAACCCCTGTAAATCACCAACATGATCACTGTCGGAATGACTGATCACCAGCTTATCCAGCTTGTCGATCCCCCTGTTTTTCAGGAAAGGCACCACCACTGACATCGTTGCACTGTTGCCATTGCCGTAGCGCGGCCCAAGGTCATAAAGCAATACCTTGCCCGCCGTTTCCAACAAAATGGAGGTGCCCTGCCCGATATCCAGCACGCTGAGTAGCAACTGATCTTGCGACTTTTGGGGTGATGGAAAAAACAGCGCTGTTACCAGGATCAGGACAGCGATTGGCTTTTGAAAACGGAACCGACCGAGATACCAGACAAAAACAGGGAGCAATAAAAGTGTGAAGCGATAGACGCTGATTTCGATAGTCTGAAAAACCAACCAGTCATATCTGGAAAGTTTTTCCAGATAACCCAGCAACCATTCAATCAGTGCAAGAAACAGCAAAAAAAGACTTTCAATGAGCGCTAATTCCATCTGGTTTAGAAACGTCATCAACAAGGCCACTGGTACCACAAAAAAGCTGAACAGCGGGATCAGTAATAAATTGGCAATGGGTGAAACGACCGATACCTGCTTGAAAAACAGTAATGAAAAAGGCAACAGCAACAGCGTGATACTCCATTGCATCACTACCAGTTTCCTGACTTTCGAAAACAGCCCATGTATTGGCACTTTTTCGCTGAAATTATCCGCAGAAACCTGTTTGCTGCCAATTGACAGAAAAATTGCCGTCACCGCCATGAAAGAAAGCCAGAAGCCCGGAGCAATAATGGCGGGTGGATCCCACAGCAATACGACAAAAACAGCAATCGACAGTTGCCGGAAGGGCTGCATATTGACCAGAAACAGTCTCGCCAGCAATACCACGGCAATCATGATCAGGGCTCGTTGGGTCGGTAATGAAAAACCAGCCATGCCGGCATAGAAAAAAGCCGCTATCAATCCGGCCACTGCCTGAACCCGGGGTGCAGGAATCCATTCACAGGCACTGACCGATAAGCGCCACAAACGACCACTCAACCAGTAAATCACCATGACAACCATGCCAACATGCAAGCCGGAAATAGCAACCAGATGATTGATCCCCAGTGCACGAAAACTATCCCAGGATTGCTGTGACAGTCGGCTTTTGTCACCAACTGTCAGTGCTGTAACCAGGGCAGAGGCTGAGGGAAACTCGCTGTAAGTGGTTAATTTAAGACGGATATGTTCCCGCAGCTGATCAAACCCGGGCAGCTTGCTTGAAGCTTCAAGCAAGCGGTTAGCCGGGCTTTCTACAATATAACCCCGCGCACCCATGCCCTTCTGAAACAACCAGCTTTCAAAATCAAACAGCCCGGGATTTAGCAGGCCTGTGGGTGGTTTCAGTTTGACCAGCAACTGCCAGCGCTGTCCACTGCGCAGCTGTTGATTCGTCTTGTACCAGCCCAGCCGTATTCTGGAAGGCACTTTGACAGGCTTGCCCTCAAGCAGCGCCCTGCCAGGTTCAAAAACAAAACGCCAGTTGCGTTGCTGCTGGTTCTGATCATGGCGTGGCAGCTCAACAATACTGCCTGTCAGTACGATGGGCTGTTTGATCAGTTCAGGCTCTAACCGATCACTGACTTTCCAGTGACCGTAGACAACCGCCCAGCTAAAACCCAGTCCGAACAGCAGAAATGCTAAAATGGCCCGGTTCGCATCCCGCAACGCCGATGGCATTGCAAAAAGCATCAACAACAGGACAGCTAGTGACCAGTAGAAATGAGGTAAAGACTGAAGTTGCTGGCACAGTAAAATACCAGCGGCAAATAAAACCGTATTGATCCACATGTTCCTTCCCTGGAGTCATGTTGAAATTAATGCATTTCATTATAAATAACTTTTTAATAAAGCAGAAAGCATCGGCCACTGACAATTGCAGCGCGGTCAGCTAAAATTCAGGCATGCCAAAGCGTCTGATCAAAAAAATAACACCGGATCACGATACCGTGCGTAGTCACAAGCATTTACAGATTTTTGGCACCCTGCTGCACGACCCCAACCTGTTTCACATGAATCGCCGCTCAATTTCGGGCGCATTTGCTGTCGGTCTGTTCTGGGCAATGATTCCAATTCCCTTACAAATGGTAGCCGCTGCAGCTACTGCGATAGTCGTACGCGTCAACCTGCCCCTGTCGATAGCCCTGGTGTGGCTAACCAACCCGATCACCATGCCGCCAATTTTTTACATCAACTACCTGGCTGGCACCTGGCTGTTGAATACACCGAAAATGGAAAATGATTTCGAAGTGAGCATGGAATGGTTCGCCGCCAGCATGAATCAGATCTGGCAGCCACTTTATTTTGGCAGTGTCATATCTGGTATCCTGCTCGGCACGCTCGGCTATGTCGCCATGCGCCTGCTGTGGCGACTGCACATTATTACCCGTTTCAAGGAAAGACGCGCCAGGGCAAAGCAACAACGCACAGCTCAATCATGATCAAGTCAGGCTTCTTTTAACTGCCCATCCACGAGCGTCAACACCCTGTCCATCCTCTGGGCAAGATGCTCATCATGTGTCACCATGATCAAGGCGGTTGACGAACTTTCATTAAGCTCCAGCATCAATGCATAAATC
>JABDQZ010000030.1 GCA_013041975.1 Gammaproteobacteria bacterium | reverse complement strand
GCCGTGTAACGCGATGGGAGCAACGCACTTCCTGATGAAGGGACTGGAAAATGTCAGTACAGAAATGAGCCTTCATGTGCTGGCGTACAATCTCAAACGGGTGATGAGTATCATGGGTATCAAGCCTCTGATACAGGCAATACAGGCGTAAGTCTGTATTTCTTGCCTTCTGGAGCCCTCATATTGGCTTTACATGCTGATTTGAATATTTATCTGAATACCTGGGTATGGAAAACAAATTACCGTCACAGGCAGTATTTTGAACTCTCGGAATGAAAATAGGTAGAAAAACAGAAAGTCTGGAGTAAAAATGTGTTTTTACACAGCCTGGCTGATAAGCAGTCAGTCTTTAATCTGGCTCAGCCGATTGTTTGTAGTTTGTTCTAGCTGTAAAATCACCTTGTGGCTTTGGGATTTTCAAGGCTTTATACAGTGTAAATCAGATAGGAGTTTATTTATGCCCATTGATCAACTGAAAGCTTTTTTAAGGAAAATGCAATCTGAGCCAGCACTCAAAAGCGAGGTGCTCCAAGCCGCGACTGCTGATGATGTTGCGCGCATTGCGCTCAAGCTAGGATTTGAATTTTCAGGCGATGAATTGCTGAGGATGTCAGGTCAGAAAGTAGATAAAGTTACCGTAATTAAGAACGATATTCCTGGCGAATATAATTAATGAGTTCTACCGATCCTCTGGGATTGCATATCTGTGCAAGGTAGCCGAGTTGCTAGTCATCATTTCTAGGCTGTGACGGCTTGTACCACAGAGGAGCCTGATGGGTTTTTGTGGATGTCCAAGATAATCTGACCGCTAATTACCTGATACCTGCCAGTGACTGTCAGCTTTCATCAAGACGCTTGGCCATGGTGATAAAAAGCAACGACCGGATTGGTAGCAGAGCGGTTATGTCAGCAAACTCAAAGTTCGTACTAGTCATCTTCAATTAAATAGCAAGTCCCAGGCGAAAGGTAAAATCAAGCCAACTGCAAGAAGTACAAACGGCAACATCCATAATAGAAGCTTTAAAAAGTCATGGTTATGATATGAAGACTCATACCAGCCTTCATTACTGAAAGAAAAGTGCGCTTTTGACTTCTCGCTCCATGCCAGGTTCCACATCAATCCTGCTGGAATATAAAGTGCTGAAGATAAGATTATATTAGACCACCAAGTACTTGGGTATATACCATCCCTTAAATATAGGTAGCCATCATAAGACCAGCTGACAGAAAAAAACCACAAACATATAGCCACATAAAACTGTATAAACTTTGCCTGCCTACGCGCAAAACGGAAGAGGATACCTATTGACCAAGGAGCAGTGATATATGTAAAAACAGACATGAAAATTGCATCATAATAATCCCATGTAGGATCACCTGAATATGGAGCAAGTAAAGTCATGGGTATCACAGCCATGAAAAATGTCGTTACTTTCCACGGTTGAAAAACGAAATCCCAATATTTTTTTGATGAAAATGGGAAGAAATCAGGATGTTTTAATATTAAAAATGTCGCTATAAGGCATAGACTAATCCAAAAATACATATAAATAGTCATAACCATAAAACTAATCCTTAGTCTGTAATTATTTTGTATATCTTAGGCGGGAAAGATATATTTTTAACGATGTGTTGTCTTTGACTTTATCATAAAAGTTTTTGAGACCGACCAGCAGATAAGGCTCCATGCGTATCCCAATCGTAGCTAGCCACGAGACACAAATCACCCACCGGCCTATGGATCCATTCTGCAACAAACTTATAGAGCCTTGGGCCGGGTTAAAAGCTACCAGTCTCCTCGACAGAAACGACCCCATCATAGTTTTCCGTCAGTCCTGCATTTTCTACCTGGCTACTTACCAGCTAGAGTGATGAATTTATTAAAGCAACTGTTCGATATCCGGTAGAACGCAACCTGGACAGTGCAGGAATAACGTCCTCATGAGGGTGAAAGCTGGCAAATCCACCAGGAATGAAATCTCTTGGTTATTCAGGCTTTTTTTCCGGTTTTGTTTGTTCAACAAAAAATACAGTCAGTGCAGGCAGAAAGGTCAAAGTAACAATTGCAGAACCCAGTATGCCAAACATCACAATAACACCGACACCTCGATAGAGTTCCGTACCTTCACCAGGTAAAAGCACCAGAGGCGCAAGCCCGAATACGGTGGTTAGTGTAGACATGGCAATAGGCCTGAGTCGGGTTTCAACAGAATATTGCACCGCATCTATCGCCCGCATGCCTGCCTTGCGGGCATTCATTGCCTGATGCACGATCAATATCGGGTTGTTAACCACCGTTCCCATCAAGATAAGAAAACCCAGCATGGTTATCATGTCGAAAGACTGGCTGACCTCAGTCAGCCCAATGACAGGTAACCAGCCGCCAAGCTGATTCATCAGCCATAACCCGAATTTTCCCCCTGCAATGCCTAACGGAATGGTTGTCATGATCAGTACCGGGT
>JABDQZ010000026.1 GCA_013041975.1 Gammaproteobacteria bacterium | reverse complement strand
GGGAGCTTAAAAATGTTGTCCAGCGCCTGATGATTCTTAACAGCGATGAGGAAATTTCCCAGCCCGAGGTGGAGTCAGCCCTGGGTAATGCCACTGAACCTGAACTGAAACTCAGTGGTGGTGCGGTTTCCTTTGATCAGCCGATAAGACAGGCCAGAGAAGAATTTGAAAGGGCCTACCTGGAATACCAGCTGCAAAAACACGATGGCAATGTCAGTCAGATGGCAGAGGAGGCTGGCATGGAAAGAACGCATCTGTACCGAAAGCTGCGCTCGGTTGGCATCGAGATCAAGGACAGACGATAAATGAAAATCATTATTCTTGGAGCAGGGCAGGTGGGCCGTTCGGTGGCAACCAATCTCGTTCATGAAAATAATGATATTACGGTTGTTGACCAGAACACCGACCTGTTGCGTGATCTGCGTGATCGTCTGGATATCGGCACGGTCGTGGGTCATGCCTCACATCCTGACATCCTGCGTCGTGCAGGTGCGGAAGACGCCGATATGATTCTGGCAGTCACCAACAGCGATGAAGTCAACATGGTGGCTTGCCAGATTGCCTACACGATGTTTCGTACGCCTACCAAAATCGCTCGGGTACGCTCCCAGGACTATATGAGCAATCCTGAAATCTTTGCCCCGACTGCCCTGCCTATCGATATGATGATCAGCCCGGAACAGTTGGTGACAGAATATATCCAACGCCTTATTCAACATCCGGGAGCCTTGCAGGTGATGGATTTTGCGGATGGCCGTGTCAGACTGGTTGCGATACGGGCTTATTATGGCGGGCCACTGGTCGGACATCAGTTAAGGGAACTGAACCAGCATCTGGGCAAAGCAGAGGCTCGGGTTGCGGCGATCTACCGCCAGAATCGTTCAATCCATCCTGATGGCTCTTCAGTTATAGAAGCAGACGATGAGGTTTTCTTTATTGCAGCAGCGGAAAATATTCATGCCGTAATGCGCGAATTGCGCAAGGCTGAAAAGCCTTTCAAGCGCCTGATTTTTGCCGGTGGAGGCAATATTGGCAGAAGGCTGGCCCTGGCATTGGAAAAAAAATACCGCATCAAGCTAATCGAAAAAAACAAGCCAATAGCAATGCGTGTTTCCGAGTTGCTGAAAGATACCATTGTCTTGCATGGCGATTCTTCAGACGAAGAATTGTTGCTCGAGGAAAATATCGAGGATACGGATATCTTTTGTGCTGTAACCAATGATGACGAGGCCAATGTGCTTTCCGCCATGCTGGCCAAACGACTCGGAGCGAGGAAGGTTATGGCCCTGATCAACCGCCCGGCGTATGTCGATATGGTACAGTCAGGCGACATTGATATTGCGATTTCACCTCAACAGGCCACCATTGGTACTTTGCTGACCTATGTGCGTCGCGGCGATGTGGTTAACGTGCATTCTTTACGTCGTGGACTGGCGGAAGCTATTGAAGCTGTTGCACACGGTGACAAGACGTCGTCAAAAGTCGTAGGCAAAAGCGTCGAGCAAATTTCCCTGCCTGAAGGTGCCAGTATTGCTGCGCTGGTACGTGGTGAAGAAGTGATTATTGCCCATCATGACACCGTCATTGAATCGGATGATCATGTTGTCATGTTCCTCATGGACAAAACAAAAATTACCGAGGTGGAAAAACTCTTCCAGGTGGGTATTACCTTTCTATAACCCTCATGCGCTTTTCTGCCATTCAAAAAATTCTTGGTTTATTGCTGATGGTCTTCAGCACAACCCTGCTGCCTCCGGTGGCAGTTTCATTCTGGTATAACGATGGCGCCCACGATGCGTTTGTGACAGCATTTTTCATAACGCTTGCGATTGGAACACTGAGCTGGGCTCCCGTCAGAAAGTATAAACGCGATATGCGTATGCGTGATGGTTTTATCGTTGTCGTCATGTTCTGGTTTGTGTTGAGCGCCATCGGGGCATTGCCTTTCATGTTGTCAGTCAACCCTCATCTGACCTTGACCGATTCGATGTTTGAAGCCATATCCGGACTGACTACAACAGGTGCCACAGTGATTACGCAGCTGGAAGAATTGCCGCGTTCGATTCTTTATTATCGCCAACAGCTGCAATGGCTTGGAGGCATGGGTATCGTGGTTCTGGCCGTTGCGGTTCTGCCATTACTCGGTATTGGCGGCATGCAGCTGTAC
>JABDQZ010000025.1 GCA_013041975.1 Gammaproteobacteria bacterium | reverse complement strand
GCCATTTACGCTGGCTAATGCTGATCTGGATAAAACCTTCCTGGAAGAAGCTTCTGCTGAAGGCCTGAAAACCCTGAAAGGTCATCGTTCAGTTGGTGGTATGCGGGCCAGTATCTATAACGCTATGCCGGAAGAGGGCGTTGATGCGCTCGTCGGCTTTATGGCTGAATTCGAAAGAAAATACGGTTAACTGCAGGTCAGGCATATCCGGCACCTGTCTGAAAAGATGCCGTGAATAAATCCATATAGGCTCGGACGCCACATCTCTGTGGAGTCACGCTTTTCAAACGGATGCAGGACATGCTTTCCTAGAATTCGAAGTTCCATCAATAATGTGATGTGAGAAGAGATAAAGAAAATGTACAAAATTCAAACACTCAATAATATTTCTGCAGTCGGCCTTGATCGTCTGCCAAGAGAAAGTTACGAAATTGCCTCTGAAATGTCCTCGCCAGACGCCATACTGGTTCGTTCTGCGAAAATGCATAACATGGAATTACCCGACTCCGTACAGGCCATTGGTAGAGCCGGTGCCGGTGTAAACAATATTCCGGTGCCTGCCATGACAGAAAAGGGTATTCCCGTTTTCAATGCGCCTGGCGCCAATGCCAATGCCGTAAAGGAACTGGTGATTGCCGGGATGCTGATTGCAGCCCGTAATATCGGTCAGGCCTGGACGTTTGCCAGAGGCCTGCAAGGCGAAGATGGTGAGATCAACAAAAATGTTGAGGCCGGCAAGAAAAACTATGTCGGTTTTGAATTACCTGGTCGTACATTAGGTGTTGTAGGTCTTGGTGCCATCGGTGTGCAGATCGCGAATGCGGCCCATGCGCTTGGCATGAATGTGATTGGCTATGATCCAACCATAACAGTAAAAAGTGCCTGGAAATTACAGGCTAATGTTGAGCAGGCCCTGTCCGTGGATGATTTACTGTCGCGTGCTGATTTCGTTACTTTCCATGTGCCTTTGAATGAGCATACAAAGAATATGATAAACCAGTCACGCCTGGACATCATGCCCGATAATGCGGTGATTCTGAACTTCGCCCGTAACGGTATTATCGATGATGAAGCTGTTGTGAAAGCGCTGGATTCAGGGAAACTCTATGCCTATGTGTGTGATTTTCCAAGCAACCTGTTAAAAGATCATCCACGTTGCATTACCCTGCCGCATCTTGGTGCTTCAACTTCTGAAGCAGAAGAGAATTGTGCCATCATGGTTTCGGATCAGGTTCGTGATTATCTGGAAAATGGCAATATCACCAACTCAGTCAACTTCCCGGAAATCAATTTGCCTCGTAATGAAGGGGTACGTCTTGCTGTGATTAACAACAATGTACCCAACATGCTGGGCCAGATTTCAACTGACCTGGCAGAAGCTGACCTGAACATTATCGATATGCTGAACAAGTCACGTGATGATATCGCTGTTACCCTGATAGATGTGGACAAGCAAGTACCAGCAGATGTTATCGAACGTATCCAGGCCATTAATGGTGTTCTGTCGGTACGTAGTCTTAGTTGATTTTCAGCGTTACGTGATTCACCATTACTGAATGAGCGAAGAACAACAAAAGCTGCTGAGAATTCGCGATACGATAGATGCTATCGATTCGAAAATTCAGAACCTATTGAATGAGCGTGCGACTGCCGCCCAGGAAGTGGCGCGTATTAAACTTGCTGCAGATCCTGAGGCGGTTTTTTATCGTCCTGAGCGTGAAGCACAGGTTTTGCGTCTGGTCAAAGAACGTAATGCCGGGCCGCTTGATGATGAAAGTATTGCCCGACTTTTTCGTGAAATCATGTCCGCCTGCCTGGCACTGGAGAAACCGTTAAATATTGCTTATCTCGGTCCAGAAGGCACGTTTACCCAGTCTGCTGCGCTCAAGCACTTTGGTCACTCGATAAAAATGCAGTCAATGTCGGCAATTCCAGACGTTTTCTGTGAAGTGGAATCGGGGGGTTGTGATTATGGCGTAGTGCCGGTAGAAAATTCCACGGAAGGCGTAGTCAGTCATACACTGGATATGTTTATTCGTTCACCGCTATCCATTTGTGGTGAAGTTTCATTGAGAATCAACCAGAACCTGATGAGCTATGCAAAGTCACCGGAAAATATCCGCGTGATTTATTCTCATCAACAATCACTGGCTCAATGTCGAGGCTGGCTTGACCGCCATATCGGTCATGATGTGGAACGTGTTGCTGTTTCCAGTAATGCTGAAGCAGCAAAAATGGCATCAGCTGATAAGCATGCAGCGGCAATAGCCGGTGAAAGTGCTGCCGAACTCTATGATCTTCATATTCTGGAAAGAAACATCGAAGATGAACCGGGAAACACCACACGTTTTATTGTTATAGGCAAACAGGAAGTGCCTGCCAGTGGCAAGGATAAAACCAGTCTGATGCTGGCAAGTAAAAATGAAGCAGGTGGTTTGCATTCCATGTTGACGCCTCTGGCAAAACACAAAATCAGCATGACACGCATTGAATCCAGACCATCAAGACGGGGGATCTGGGATTATGTCTTTTTTATTGATGTCATCGGGCACAAGGATGATGAAGATGTTAAGAAAGCCTTTGATGAATTGTCTGAAACAGCCAGTTTCTTCAAGATACTGGGTTCTTATCCCATAGCCGTATTGTAATCATGACTAATCGTTTCCTGGATTTATGTGTTCCCGGTGTTGCTAATTTAAAACCGTATGTACCTGGAAAACCTGTTACCGAACTGGAACGGGAACTGGGTATCAGTGATACCATCAAACTGGCATCCAACGAAAACCCTCTTGGACCTCCCAAGGCCGCCAAGGCAATCATTCACGGACAACTGGATGGTCTGGCGTTTTATCCGGATGGCAGTGGTTTTGCGTTAACCAATGCGCTGGCAGAAAAACATAACCTGGCTCCCTCCTGTATTACTTTGGGCAATGGTTCCAACGATGTGCTCGACATGATAGGCCGTACTTTTCTTGAAGCAGGAAAGGAAGCGATTTTTTCAGAATATGCCTTTGCTGTTTATCCCATTGTCACCCAGGCAGTTGGAGCGACAGCGAAAATAGCCAGGTCCAAAGACTATGGGCATGACCTGGATGCAATGTTACAGCTTGTGAATGATAATACCCGAGTCATCTTCATCGCTAACCCAAATAACCCAACAGGCACCTGGCTGTCAAAAGATGCGCTGCAAGGTTTCCTTTCGCAGGTTCCAGAGCATATCATCGTTGTTATCGATGAGGCCTATATCGAATATGTTCAAAAAGATGAATACCCTGATGCTACGCATTGGCTCTCTGAATACGATAACCTGATTGTGACACGGACTTTTTCCAAAGCCTATGGGCTTGCCGCTTTGCGTGTTGGATATTGTCTTTCGCACCCTGATGTTGCCAATTTATTAAACCGGGTGCGTCAGCCTTTTAATGTTAACAGCCTGGCACAGGCTGCTGCACAGGCTGCGCTTGATGACTTCGCGCATATTCGCCTATCTGTTGAATACAACACTCAGGGGCTGGCTCAATATGAAGCTGCCTTTTCTGAAATGGGGCTTGAATGGATCCCTTCGGTTGGAAACTTTATTACTGTTAACCTGGGACGCAATGCATCCGAAGTCGACAAGGTGATGTTGAGCAAAGGTGTGATTACCCGTCCGGTAGCCAATTACGGCCTGCCAGATCATTTACGTATTACAGTCGGTTTACCCGAAGAAAATGAACGCTGTATCGCCGCTCTGAAAGAAGTACTGGCATCCTGAGTCATGTCTGAGAAGAAGATTCATAATCTGGCAATAATCGGTGTTGGCCTGATTGGCGGCTCATTGGCGATTGCGCTTAGAAACGCAGGAGTCACCGGTAACATCATTGGTTGTGGTCGTAGTGAGGCTAATCTGAAAAAAGCCGTCGAACTGGGCGTGATTGATGGCTATACCCATGATATCGCCAAGGCGGTGCAAGCTGCCGACATGGTTTTTGTCGCAGTACCACTGGGAGCAATGAAATCTGTATTTGAACAGATGAAAGACACGTTGCCCGTCAATGCGATTGTAACTGATGGTGGTAGTGCAAAAGCCTGTGTGCTGGATGACTGGTTGTCGGTGTTCGGTAATGAGAAGCAATTCGTGGCTGGGCATCCGATTGCAGGAACCGAAAACAGTGGTGTTGAAGCAGCCTTGCCCGATCTTTATCGTAACCGGCGAGTGATTGTTACCCCAACCAGCAGTACCGACCCGGCGAACCTCAAACAGGTTATCGGTATGTGGGAAGCCTGTGGTGCCGAAGTCTCCCAAATGTCTGTTGCGCATCACGATCAGGTGCTGGCTGCAACCAGTCATTTGCCACATGTACTGGCTTTTGGATTGGTTGAAACACTGGATCGCCTTGAAGAACATACTGAGATTTTCAAATATGCAGCGGGTGGTTTTCGTGACTTCAGTCGTATTGCTTCTTCCAACCCGGTTATGTGGCGTGATATCTGCCTTGCCAACACTGATGCACTTAAACCGATACTGGACCAGTTCATCGAGGAGTTGCAACAGCTATCATCAGTGATTGAAAAACATGATGGCGAGCGCTTGCTGGAAGTATTTAATAATGCCAAGCAAGCCAGAGATACTTACGTTGATGGTCTGGAATAAACAGACTGGGATTCATTTTCCCTTATCATATTTATCAGCATGTGAGCGAGACCAGATATCAATATTGTTGATATTTTTACCCATATCCTGCTTCTGCTTGGCTCTTAATCTTTCAAATTCCGCCCATAAGGCTTCATTATCCTCTTCGATTTCAAGAACCTCCAATTGCTGTTCTTTGAGTGTTGTTTTGGAGTGGTTTTTGTCCAGTGTGTTGATATTGCAGGTTCGTGAATTCGGATCCAGGTTTTTTTCAGCGATAAGATCCCTGATACATGACAGTGTCTTTGCATCTTTTTCAGAATATAAATCCCTGATATAGCCATATCGATCAATGACTGGCGTTATGTGGTGATGCAACATTAGCTCAATACCATAGGGAATACTTTTTCGGGTTTCACCGGTTTTTGAGATCAGGCCGATATCAGCAAGAAGAATAGAGTCTCCTTCCCAGCTGTCCTTGTGGGATTGTTTTTCTATTTCACCAACCATTTTTCCTGATTCAAAAAAAGTCTCTGCAATGTTTTCGATATTGATTTTAAGCAGTTTTTTATTCTTGTTGAGAAAGTACAGGTTGGAGGAGCCATCAATCTGTATTGGCAGGGGAGACTCCTTGGGATCTCGGTAGATTTTTTTCATTAATTTTATTTCCTCTAGTGATATTCAATGAATATGGCACAAAGTCAGGAAATTTTCATGTCTACAGCATGAAACAGGGGCTGTATTGTCACTGTTAATAAAAAGCATTAAGAGAAAGAATTTTGCCTGGCTGATCA
>JABDQZ010000021.1 GCA_013041975.1 Gammaproteobacteria bacterium | reverse complement strand
GGTGATGTCTGATGCATGAAACTACCCGTAATAGTTACCTGAAAGCCATGGGGGTTCAGGTATACCGTTTGCGGGAAGTGCCAACTGAAACCTCCTCTGCTGAAGAGGAGGTTTCTAATCCGCCAATCTCATCTGATCTAGTGGAACCGGTCAGTACCATACCTGCTGATACTTCACCAGCCGGTGATGAGCTCATGTCCTACATGGCCATGGATCAGTCAATACCAGAGGATGATACAGATGACGAGGTTCTTGAGTTTCCACTAAAAGAAAAGCCCTCAATGCCCGGAGTGGAATCACTCGACTGGGACGGCCTGCAACAACACGTAGCAAACTGTGAACGCTGCGAATTATGTAAAACACGTACGAAGACGGTTTTCGGTGTCGGTAATCCAGATGCCGATGTCATGGTTATAGGTGAAGCCCCCGGTGCTGATGAAGATGCCAAGGGTGAGCCCTTTGTTGGCCGTGCAGGACAGTTGCTGGACAACATGCTCAAGGCTATCGGTCTGGATCGTCAGCAGGTGTTTATTGCCAACATCCTGAAATGCCGTCCACCAGATAACCGAAATCCTTCTTTTGAGGAAGTAACTGCCTGTGAAGGCTATTTAAACCGGCAAATTGACCTGATTCAGCCTAAAATTATTCTATCGGTTGGAGGTGTTTCAGCCAAGAACCTGCTGAAAACAGAAGAATCGGTAGGCCGTTTACGTCTGCAGCAGCACCAACTGGTCAATAGAAAACTTCCGGTTCTGGTAACCTATCACCCGGCTTATTTACTCAGGAAGCCGTCTGAAAAGGCAAAATCCTGGGAAGATCTTAAGAAACTGAAACAGGTGTTGTCACAGTGAGTGCCATACTAAAAAATCCTCTGCTAAGGCTGCGCACCATGGAGCAGGAAGATCTTGAGCAGGTCATGGATATCGAGGAACTGTGTTATTCGCACCCATGGACACATGGCATTTTTAGCGATTGCCTGCGTGTTGGCTATTGCTGCTGGGTGATGGAGCTGGATGGAGACATCATTGGCTATGGTGTTATGTCTGTCGCAGCGGGGGAAGCACATATTCTTAATATTTGTATCCTGCCTGATTTTCAGGGAAGGGGACTGGGTCGAAAAATTCTGGCCCGTCTGTTGTTACTCGCCAAAGACCATAATGTAGACACTGTTTTCCTGGAAGTGCGCATCAACAACCGCGTAGCCCAGGTACTTTACGAATCAGAAGGTTTTAACGAGATCGGTCAGCGTCATGGCTATTACCCTGCAGAAAATGGCAGGGAAGATGCACTGGTTTTTGCCAAGGTGCTTTAAATATTTTGCACCTCAATAAATTGTGGTGGCAAATTTCGGTTATAATCCCGCCAGTTTTTTCCAGCTGTTCTTAATCAATGTCTGAATTTTTACAGGAAGTCGAGCGTCGCCGTACGTTCGCGATTATTTCTCACCCTGATGCCGGTAAAACCACGCTTACCGAAAAGCTGTTGCTGTTTGGCGGTGCTATTCAGCTGGCTGGAACCGTGAAAGGACGTAAAGCCGCCCGTCATGCGACCTCTGACTGGATGGAGATGGAAAAGCAGCGTGGTATTTCGATTACCTCGTCGGTGATGCAGTTCGAGTACAAGGAGCGTATTGTCAATCTGCTTGATACACCGGGTCACGAGGATTTCTCGGAAGATACCTACCGTACGCTGACAGCGGTTGATTCAGCGCTGATGGTCATTGACGTTGCCAAGGGCGTGGAAGCCAGAACCATCAAGCTGATGGAAATCTGTCGCATGCGGGATACGCCGATTCTGACCTTCATCAACAAACTTGACCGAGAAGGCAAGGACCCCATCGAACTGCTGGATGAAATTGAAGATGTACTCAAGATCAAGTGTGCACCTGTTACCTGGCCGATAGGCATGGGAAAACGTTTGAAAGGTGTATTTGATTTGCGTACTGAAACCACTCATATTTTCAGTGCCACGCACGGTGGCAAAATCATGGAAGGTGAGATGATTGAGGGACTGGATAATCCCCGTCTTGATGAAATCATCGGCGACATGGCGGATGAACTGCGTGAAGAAATTGAACTGGTGCGTGGCGCCAGTCATGAGCTCGATCTCGATGCCTATATGAAAGGTGAACTGACACCAGTATTTTTCGGTTCCGCAATCAACAATTTTGGCGTTTCGGAATTACTCGATGCCTTTGTTGACTATGCGCCTCAGCCCATTCCACGCAACACCCGACAGAGAATGGTAGAAGCGACTGAACCTAAATTTTCTGGCTTTGTATTTAAGATCCAGGCCAACATGGATCCCGCTCATCGGGATCGTGTCGCTTTCCTGCGAGTGTGTTCCGGCTCCTACAAGGGTGGCATGAAAATGAAACAGGTGCGCATCAATAAAACCGTACAGGTTTCCAATGCGATTACCTTTCAGGCCGATGCACGTAGACAGGTCGAAGAGGCTTTTCCGGGAGATATTATTGGCCTGCACAATCATGGCACCATTCAGATCGGTGATACCTTTACCGATGGAGAAGAACTGCGTTACGAGGGTATTCCCTATTTTGCACCTGAACTGTTCCGTCGTGTGGTATTGAAAGACCCTTTGAAACTTAAACAGCTACAGAAGGGCGTGGTGCAGCTTTGTGAAGAAGGGGCGACACAGGTATTCCGCCCGCTGAAAAATAACGACATGATTCTGGGTGCTGTGGGTGTGCTGCAGTTTGAAGTTGCTGCACAGCGTTTGAAAGACGAATACAACGTTGAGGCTGTAGTCGAGCCGGTACAGGTCAACACGGCACGCTGGGTTTACTGTGAAGATGAAAAAGAACTGCAGCGATTTAAAACCAAGAACCACGATAACCTGGCCATGGATGGTGATGACCAGCTGGTTTACCTGGCACCAACACGAGTCAATTTAAGTCTGGCAGAGGAAAGATGGCCTGACGTTAAATTTACTGCAACCAGAGAATTGTAAAATGATTAGCCCCTTCTTTGCAGAGGGGCAGGGTGAGAAAAATGGAAACAGAAAAAATCAAGCAACTCATTGAAGCCGGTCTGGAAGGATGCAGTGCTGAAGTCACTGGTGATGGTCGCCATTTCGAAGCCGTTGTCGTCTATGACGGCTTTGCTGGCAAAACCATCATCCAGCAACATCGAATGGTGATGGAAACTGTCAAGGCTGAACTTGAGAGCGAAGAGCTGCATGCGCTGTCAATCAAGACCCGTCCTGAATAAGTATTATTCACAACGAACAAACTTTCCTTTTCCCGGGTTACAGTAAAACTCAAAATGGTTGGAGTTCCCTGGTTTATTAACGATTAAACCGGAAACTTCGTTTCCAGGTTGACTGTTTTCCAGTTTATTAGGTTTTAGCTGTTGCCTGGGGCAACGTGAATCAGTGAAATAACTATGGCCCCTTTCATCAATACATTGAATGATTCTGGCGTGGGAAATAGTACTGAGAGAAAGTACCAGGCAGACTGATACGTAAAGATTTTTGAACATAATACTTCCTTGTGTATAGACGTCTTCTTCCTGAAGACAACTTCATGTTATCGAAAAATTACGGATGTGTCTTTAGTGGTTTTCGACCGCGACAGTTCTGGGTGCGCGCTGGTATTTACGATAGACGAGTATCAGAATCGCAGGCAAAACAATCAAGTCAAACAGCAGTGCTGTAATCAAGCCAATACTGGTCAGCAATCCGAAATTGGTCGTAGGAATAAATTCAGATAACAATAAAATCAGAAATTGTGAGGACAAAATAACCGTGGTCGTCATAATGGCTCGTCCTGCATGAGCGGTGGTTCTGAGCATGGCAACAGAAGGCTTGCTACCATTTTTTACACGTTTGATAAAAGCATGAAACATGTGAATCGTGTCATCCACTGCGATACCGACTGCCACACTGGCAATCATTGCCGTTGCCATATCGAGCCAGATATTGAAGACCCCCATGACAATGAATATGAGCAGGATGGGTGACAGATTAGGGATCATACAAATCAATGATTGAATCAAGGAACGCCATAAAATCAACATTAAGATAAAAATCAACACAAGCGCTCCACCCAGGCTGCTGACCTGCCCATCAATAAGCAACACTTCCATGTCAGAAAACAGACGGCCTATGCCAGCGACATCGGTATCCATGTTTTCAATATTTTCATCCAGATAAGCCCGAATTTTCTCAATTACCTGTCCAATATCATTGGCACTGTGCACATTCAGGTTCAGTGACACACGGGTAATCTGGAAATCCTGGTCGACAAGGTCATAGAGGTCATTGCCGTCATAAACCAGTAAATATTGGCTGATGAGGTCAGCATTGTCTGGAATTGATCTGAACTCATCCTGTTCTTCATTAAACCCCCAGTTCATTTCTTCTATGAAGTCAGTGAGAGAAGCCGAATTATCAACTTCATCCAAAGCGTCTGCCCATTGCTGAAATTGTTTTATTTGCACCAGGTTTTCAGGCGATTTTAAAGCATCAACTTCATCTGTTTTAAAAACCACGTCCAGGGGTGTGGTGCCTACCATGGTCTTATCAATGTGATCCGTGCTTTGTCGGATTTCATGATCCGGCGAGAAAAACTCTTGAAGATTGGTTTCTACCTTGATGTTTGTAATGGCCGGAACACCGGCACCCATCAGAATGATGGCGCCTGCAAGCACCCAGACGGGGTACTTTAGTCCAACACGTGTCAGGTACATGATAGAGCTATCCATCCATTTTAATCCGCTGCCACGTGCAGGCCAGGCAGCAAAGTCCCAGCGAATGAGTATTTGTGGAACAATAAAAATAACGATGAGAAATATCAGCAAGACCCCGAATGCAGCAATTAATCCAAATGATGCAATCGCAGGAATCGGGCTTAGACCTAATGATGCAAGACCAGCCGAGGTGGTGAGTGTCGCATAAAGTGCGGGACGTTTAATTTCACTGACGGCCTTTTGTATCCTGTTGCGACCGATTTTTCCCCGTTGAGATTCATAGTGCACAGCATTGAAAAGATGAACCAGAACGGCGATCGTTAATGCCGTTAACAGGGGCGGTGTAATACTGGCAATGAGGGTAAAGGGTTGGTCCACCACCACATAGATGGCAATCGTCGTGCTGACAATCACGCCGATGACTGCACCACTGATGAAAACAGCAAGCAAACGATGGAATAACAACCAGATCAGCAACAAACCGATCGCGGTGGTCAAGGGGATAAATATCATATTGTCACGAAGCATGGATTTTATCTGGGCGACATCGATTGGTACTTCGCCGGCCACGGCAGTGACATAGCCGGACAGGCGCAATTCATCGATGAGGGCATTGATGTCATTGAGGAGCTCCAGCCTGAGAATACTGTTGCTAACATCCTGAGGGATAACCACCATACCAATAGCGTCGGCGGTTTCAGAAACCAGGCTGCCACGGGCAAAACGGTCAGCCATCATCATCGCTTTGCGGTCCCTGGGGTGGGAATCATCCAGTTCTTCGATATCGATTAATGGCGCGACTGAAAAGCCTTCCGCACTTCCAGAGATATGATCCTGTGTTGTAACAGACATCACTTTTTGAATTTTAGGGTGTTCTTTTAATTGTTCAGCCAATTCATTGTATGCAGTTATGAAACCGTCTGAATAAAGGGCAACACCTTCAAAAAGAAAGACTATGACCTGGTCAGATGGAAAGTATTCACGCAACTCATCGTCAATGACAACCGCAGGCTCATCCGGTGGAAAGAAAACTGTCGGTGAGTTATTGATATTCAGTTTCAACAGCAACATGTTTGGCAGTGATGAAAGGAACAGCAGTACCACGATACTGAGATAGTAACCCCAGGAAACGGAACGCATGAAATTGACAAACTTTGATTGACTTGACGGTCTAACCGAGATCTGGACGCAGTCTTCTTCGTCAAAAACGATATTGTTGAATTCGACGTTCGCTGAAAGATCTGTACCATCAGCTTTTTGCATGGAAAACAGTTTCTGTTGTCCACTCTGGTTTCCAGATTTATCAATAGCGGTCTGGTGTAACTGCAGCTTAATCTTTTCCTGATCCTGATCGTTTACCAGGTCCAGAAGCGTGGTTGCTTCCAGGTCTTCAAAATTACCGAAACCGAACATGTCCAGATAAGCTTGATTGGCAAACACAAACATACCGCTATGGATAATTGCCACAGGTATTTTCTGGGCTTCCAGTTTAGAGCGTTGTGCTAGTGTGTCATTCATGGAATCAATACGTATTCTTCAAATAGTAAGCGGCTATGAAATACCCAGTTGTTTTTTTGCAATCAGCAGGGTCAGTTTCTGGATCGGATTATTATTTCCTCCGGGGCGCCAGGTTTTCTTGTATTTGTCCCGATAGCCGTCAAACTGTTGTCCCCAGGGAGCTGACATAACCGGACCCCGGTTCAACAGTATTTTCATTGCCTGGCTGGCTGCCATACCAGCACAGATCTCAACAGCCATTGGGGTTGAAGGACCTTTGTGATTGGCAAGATCTACAGTTGTTGGGTCAGCTAGATAAGTGCGCTGTAGCATGGCAGGTGAAAGACCAATCAGGAAGCTTAATAATTGCTCCATTTCTGATTTGCCTTCCAGGCGGAAATAATCTTCAAAGGACATGCCGCCAGGTATGAAGTTTAAAACTGCAGCACCTATTCCGAGTGGAGCTGCAGTCACAGCAGGAATGCCTTTTTCATGGCATTTGGCAAAGGTCGCTCTGCGAGCAGAGACAGCAAAATAGTCCAGGCCATCGACATACAGGTCTACGCCATCAAGAAACTCATCAACATTTTCTTCTGTTACGCCATGGGGAAAGGACTTGATTTCCTGCTCCGGGTTGAGGTTTTTGGCCATTTCTTCAAGTACCTCGACTTTCTCGCGGCCCAGGGTTTTCATACTGGCTCCGGCTTGTCGGTTAAAGTTGGCTACTTCAAATTCATCCAGGTCAGATATGTTGAAATGACCAATTCCCAACCTTGAAAGGGTGAGTAAATGAGCGCCTCCGACACCGCCCATTCCGGCAATGGCAATGCGGCAATTGCGGAGTTTTTGCTGTTCTTCCTGGGTAATCCAGCCAATGTTCCGGGAGAACGCTTCATCATAGCTAAAATTGGTCATTTTCTGATTCCTATTGGCAATGGGGAGTGGTTCCCGGAAACATTAATATTAAAATTTCTTCTTTAAGTTGATTTCCATGTCTTCTGCGATGGCATAGAGCAGGCCGCGCAGTGGTTTTACAAGGCTTTTCAGTAATATTTCGCGTGAGATGTAATAAGGGGCCCGTTTTCCCCTGAATTCGATTGGATCGCCTACCTGTTCAAACTTGATGCCGGCAAATCTCAGGTGGCGGGCTAGACGAGGTTCCATCATGGCATATACCCCAGTCATTCCCTGAGAGAGTCCAGCGGTTGCAGCCGATAGATACAGGCCAAGGGCGATATGAGGAAAACGACGTCGTTCTGTCTGGCTCCACTCAAACAGTTCTTGCCCCTGACCGTCGGGAGTTTCGCGTTCACCTGCACGTTTTCTGAACATCTGCAGTAATGCCAGTCGGGATATTTCGCCGTAAGAGCCCAGCGGCATATTCAATGGACTGTTGGGGGTATCCCAGAATTCCCCGTCATAGTGTGCAACCATGGGAATGCCCCGCTCTGGAAAATCCGGGTGGGTTTTGACCAGTCTGACCGTACCGGCATACTGGTTGGTACTGCGATGGTAAAGCAGACAATGTTCTGACCAGGGGTCAAATTCATCGGTTTCCATGTGATCAGGAAATTTTTCAGTATCTTCCCAGCCAAGCTCATCACAGTAGACCTCATAACGAAGCTTGAAGGAAGCTTGTTTTAATTCCTCAGTGGTGGCAACTTCCATTCTGAAGTAATCATGGTAGGGGGCCGCCAGGTTCATCCTGTGCAGCTCGATAAGCTTTCCGATTTTATCGAGGAATTTCATGTGTTCCCTGATTGCGATTTATTGTTGTTAATTTGCTCAATAGTGTTATTTTAACCCATACTATTCAAAAAAGCTGAAACAATCTATTCTATGTTTGACGACCGTTTCGAGGTATTTTTGTGCGATACGGATTTTGGCAAAAGCATCAATAAGCAAATTCGCTACAGGGTATTCTGTCTTGAGCGTGGCTTTGAAGATCCTGCTCTATATCCAACTGGTGAGGAAATGGATCACTGGGATGACCATTCCATCCACTTTATTGTGCGCGAAAAAAAGAGCGGTCGGTGGGTTGCTTCTACACGTTTAATTACTCCTCATGAGGGTTCTCTTCCTGTTGAGCAAATGAATAGCCTGTCTCCCGGCTTTTTGTCGGGTATCGATCGAAACCATATCGGTGAAATTTCACGTTTTTGTATTATCAAGCAAAATGCTTCTACCAATAGCCAGTTTGCAAATGTAGCGCGTCCACAACTTGACTGGATCGGTGCAGTTGAGGGAAAGGAGCAATTTGAGATAACCTGGGGCATGCTGCGAGCGATTTCATACTATGGCATCGAGCAAGGTATTGATTACAGTTACATGTTGATCACCCGACCGTTTGCACGACTGTTGCATCGTCTTGGCATTATTTTATACCAATCAGGTGTGATGAAAGAGCACCGTGGAATGCGTGCTCCGTTCCTGGTGGATTTTCGTGAAAGTATTCCCTCAGCTTCAGCTAAATCCCGGCATGTAAAAAATCTTTTGGAACAAAGACAGCTGGCTTATCAACTGGTTTCAATGCTTGAACCAGACTATGTTGAGCAGATGCAACTGCAGTTGGAGGAGTGTTCTGATTGTCGGATGAATTGAAAGCTTTTAAAACAGGTCTACTTCATCATATCTGCAATTTTAACTCTCCATTCGGCTGGTCCGGTTTCATGCGCCGAATTGCCATTGACATCAACGGCAACTGTCACTGGCATATTCTCGATTTCAAATTCTCTGATCGCTTCCATACCCAGTTCTTCAAAGGCAACCATGCGCGATGACTTGATGGCCTGTGAAACCAGATAAGCGGCTCCGCCGACAGCCATTAAATATATACCCTGATGTTTCTTGATGGCTTCTATCGCAATGGGGCCGCGTTCGGCTTTTCCTATCATGCCAACCAGGCCGGTTTCGCCGAGCATCATTTCGGTATATTTATCCATGCGCGTCGAGGTGGTCGGGCCGGCCGGGCCCACGACTTCATCGCCAACAGGATCAACCGGGCCAACGTAATAGATGAAACGATTGGTTAAGTCGACACCTTCGGGCATGGGTTCGCCTTTAGCGAGAAGATCAGCAATTCGCTTGTGGGCAGCATCACGACCAGTGAGTATTTTGCCGCTTAACAGCAGTCGATCACCGGGTTGCCAGGAGTTGATTTCCTCGCGTGTGACCGTATCAAGGTTTACCTGTTTGGTATCTTCAGAAACTTCCCAGGTGACATCGGGCCAGTCTGATAATGAGGGTGGAGTGAGCAACGCAGGGCCACTACCATCGAGCGCAAATTCAATATGGCGAGTTGCGGCACAGTTTGGAATCATGCCAACGGGTAAAGAGGCAGCATGGGTGGGGAAGTCAGCGATTTTGACATCCAGTACCGTGGTCATGCCTCCCAGGCCCTGGGCACCAATGCCGAGTGCATTGATCTTTTCATAGAGTTCGAGGCGGATTTCTTCAGCTCGACAGGAAGGGCCTTTTTCCATCAGTTCCTGGATATTGACCGGTTCCATCAACGATTCCTTGGCCAGCATCATGGCTTTTTCAGCGGTGCCACCAACACCAATGCCCAGCATGCCCGGTGGACACCAGCCTGCGCCCAGTGTTGGAACGGTTTCCAGCACCCAGTCGATTAGTGACGCACTGGGATTCAATACTGTGAATTTGGATTTATTTTCAGAACCTCCGCCTTTAGCTGCCAGTTTGATCTCCACCTTGTCGCCTTTGACAACCCGCGTATGAATGATGGCAGGCGTGTTATCGCGCGTATTTTTCCTTGCTCCCAATGGATCGCTGACGATGGAAGCACGCAATATATTATCCGGATGGTTGTATGCCTGGCGAACACCCTCGTTCACCATTTCCTCGACAGACAGCTCAGCATCCCATTGCACGTCCATGCCGATTTCCAAAAAAACAACAGCAGAACCTGTGTCCTGGCAGATAGGGCGTTTGCCTTCCGCACACATGCGCGAGTTAACCAGTATCTGCGCCATGGCATCCCTGGCGGCGGGGGACTGTTCTTTCAGGTAGGCATGGTAAAGAGCATCAATATAGTCTTTGGGATGGTAGTAAGAGATAAACTGAAAACCCTCAGCGATGCTTTGGATAAAATCGGATTGTTTAATGACAGTCATGATTGTTCCACTGATCGAAAAATAGGGGACAGACCCCAATTAATTAATTGGGGTCTGTCCCCTATTTTGTTAAATATCAAGGAGCAGCCGTGCAGGGTCTTCCAGGCATTCCTTGATCGTTACCAGAAACTGTACCGCTTCCTTGCCGTCAATGATGCGATGGTCGTATGACAGGGCCAGATACATCATAGGCCGGATTACAATTTCACCATTCTCCACAACAGGGCGTTGCTGGATATTGTGCATACCAAGAATGGCGCTTTGCGGTGGATTCAGTATGGGTGTTGACAGCATGGAGCCATAAATGCCGCCATTGGAAATCGTGAAGGTTCCACCATTGAGTTCTTCGTAGGACAAGGTGCCCTCAACAGCCTTGGTGCCCAGTTGCTTGATATTTTTCTCGATATCAGCAAATGACATCTGGTCTGCATTTCGTAGTACCGGTACGACCAGCCCACGCGGTGAACCGACTGCGACGCCGATATCGTAGTAGCCATGGTAAACAATATCATTAGCATCGATGGATGCATTAACGGCTGTGAAACGTTTCAACGCTTCGATACTTGCCTTGACAAAAAATGACATGTATCCGAGGCGCACATCATGTTTGTTTTCAAAGTTGTCGCGATAATCGGCACGCATTTTATTTACGGCGGCAAGGTTAACCTCGTTAAACGTCGTTAGAATGGCTGCAGTCTGTTGAGCTTCGGTCAGGCGTTCAGCGATACGGGCACGTAATCTTGTCATGGGGACGCGCTGTTCGGGGCGTTCACCGGTTGTCATGGTGGCAACTGATTTGCTGATGGCCTGACTGTCTTTGTCGGTTTTTTCCTGTTGTTCACGCGAATCAAGATAGGTCATGACATCAGCTTTCAGAATGCGTCCGTCCTTGCCGGTGCCCTTGATCCGGGTAGGATCGAGATTATGTTCCTTGACCAGTTTGCGCACGGCAGGGGTTAGTACATCGGCATCCTTGGTTGAAGCAGGCTCTGCTTTGGCTTCAAGCGGTTTGCTGGCAGCGGGCGTTGCTGTAACAGTCGATGCGCTACCTTCAGTTATGGTTGCAAGCAACTGTCCTGCTTCAACCGTATCCCCCTCATTGAATAAAGCCTGCTCAATAACACCTTCGGCTGTGGCTGTAACTTCAAGTACCACCTTGTCGGTTTCAAGGTCAACAATGTTCTCATCACGTTTCACCGTATCGCCGGGTTGTTTATGCCAGCTTAAAATCGTGGCATCAGTCACTGATTCAGGTAAAGCGGGTACATGGACTTCTATTGTCATTGTGGAATCCTGCAGTTCATGCTTGGGTTAAACTGACCGGTCAGTGCTTCTTCGATCAGGGTTTCCTGTTGTTGTCTGTGAAGCTTTGGGTAGCCAACGGCAGGTGCAGCGGCAGCTGGTCTACCCACATAAAATAAATCCCTGCCCACTTCCATTTGTCTGAGGAAACGGTGTTTGATCATGTCCCAGGCTCCCTGGTTTTGAGGTTCTTCCTGAACCCAGACCATCTTGTCGGCATTGGAGTATGGAGCAATAGCCTCTGAAAAATCTTCTTTTGGAAATGGATACATCTGTTCAATACGGATGATGGCAACATGTTCGATATTGCGGGCCTTGCGCGCTTCATGCAGTTCGTAATAAACCTTTCCGGAACACATCAGGATATCTGTAACCTTGACCGGATCAGGTTCTTCCGGGTCACCGATAACATTATGGAACTGGCCTTCGGTAAATTTCCATAACGGTGAAGCTGCCAGTGGATGACGTAATAAACTTTTTGGGGTCATCACGACCAGTGGACGACGGAACGGGCGTAACATCTGGCGACGGATCAAGTGGAAAATCTGTGCCGCACTGCTGGGAACACAAACCTGTATATTATGTTCCGCACCTAACTGCATGTAACGCTCGATACGTGCCGATGAATGTTCAGCTCCCTGGCCTTCATAGCCATGAGGCAGGTACAGGGTAAGGCCGCAATGCAGGCCCCATTTACTGTAGGCCGAAGAAATAAACTGATCGATAACAACCTGGGCACCATTGGCGAAGTCTCCAAACTGGGCTTCCCAGATGGTCAGAGCAGAAGGGTCTGCTGTGGCATAACCATACTCATAGGCCAGAACGGCTTCTTCGGACAATACCGAATCGATAACAACAAAATCAGCCTGTTCTTCACTGATATTGGAAAGTGGTACATAGCCATCACCATTAGCCTGGTTATGTAATACCGCGTGTCGATGGAAGAAGGTACCTCGACCTGAGTCCTGGCCGGACAGTCTTACCGGTATACCTTCTTCCAGCAGGGAGGCATAAGCCAGTGTTTCACCAAAACCCCAGTCCACCATTTGTTCGCCGATCGCCATTTTATGACGACTGTCCATGATCTTGATGATGCGTGGGTGCAGTTCAAAATCATCAGGTATTTTACGTAGCTGATCAGCCAGGTAGAGCAGGTGTTCGCTGGAGATGTTTGTGTCAATTTTGTAGTCCCAGGAAACCCCTTTGTAAGGGTCCCATTTCACTGAATGATGGTTGCCAAGATCACACATCACAGGGCGGGCGACAACAACGCCTTTTTCAAGCTCCTCACGGTAATCTTCGACCATATTGCTAGCCGTTTCCGGGGTGATAATGCCCTGCGCGATCAGGTTCTGGGCATACAGTGCACGGGTGGTTTGCTTGTTGCGGATTTTCTTATACATCATCGGTTGGGTAACAGCCGGTTCATCGGCTTCGTTATGGCCATGACGGCGGTAGCAAACCAGGTCGATGATGACATCCTTTCGGAAACGGTTTCTGAAATCCAGTGCCAGGCGCGTAACGAAAATCACGGCTTCGGGGTTGTCGCCATTGACATGGAAGATGGGAGCCTGCACAGTTTTACCTGCATCCGTACAATACAGGGTAGATCGTGTATCGAGTGGGTTACTGGTGGTAAAACCAATCTGGTTATTGATAACGATATGTACTGTACCACCTGTTCCATAACCACGAGCCTGTGACATGTTGAAACTTTCCATGACAACACCCTGTCCGGCGAAAGCCGAATCACCATGGATAACAACAGGCAGTACATGGTTTCCAATATGGTCACCACGACGGTGCTGGCGGGCACGTACCGAACCCTGAATGACAGGACCGATAATCTCAAGATGCGACGGGTTAAAACCAAGAGCGACATGGACACTGGTACCAGGGGTATTGATGTCTGTCGAAAACCCCATGTGATATTTCACATCACCGGAGCGCATTTCTTCGGAGACTTCCTTGTTGCCTTCGAATTCATCGAAAATATGTTGAGGCGGTTTGCCGAGGATGTTTGTTAATACATTCAGGCGACCACGGTGAGCCATGCCAATGATAACTTCTTCGATACCCTTGGTGCCGCAACGCTGAATGAGTTCGTCCAGCAACGGAATGAGTGATTCTCCGCCTTCCAGTGAAAAACGTTTTTGTCCGACGTACTTGGTATGCAGATAGCGCTCAAGACCTTCTGCGGCTGTCACCATGGTTAACAGCCAGTGGCGGTATTCGTCATCAATTTCCGGATTGACCTCATAACCTTCAAGACGTTTCTGAATCCAGCGCTTTTGTTCGGTGTCGGTGATGTGCATGTATTCCGAGCCGACATGGCCACAGTAAACCTTCTCCAGGAACTTGATGATCTGTTTTAATGGCAGCTGTTCTTCGGCATACAGCGAACCGGTATTGAAAACCTTGTCAAGATCAGCAGGTGTCAGGTTATGAAATGCCGGAGAGAGATCCGGTACATCCAGCCTGTCACGTAAACTGAGCGGGTCAAGTTCGGCATGCTGATGGCCACGCACACGGTAGGCGTTGATGAGGCGTAACACGGC
>JABDQZ010000018.1 GCA_013041975.1 Gammaproteobacteria bacterium | reverse complement strand
GTTCTACGATAGCGCCATCTTCAAATACCAGCACCCGGTCAGCCTGTTTTACGGCACTTAAACGATGAGCAATGATGATGGTTGTACGTTCTGCGAGAAATGCTTTCATTGCTTCATGCAGCCTGGTTTCGGTCGTTGTGTCCAGTGCAGAAGTAGCTTCGTCGAGAATCACAATCTTCGGGTCTGACAGAATCATACGGGCGATGGCCAGGCGTTGACGTTGGCCACCTGATAACCTGATGCCATCTCGACCAATCAGTGTATCCAGCTGCTTATCAAGTCCGGTAATTGTAGGTTTGAGTTGTGCCACTTCAAGGGCTTCCCATAGTTGCACATCACTAAATGTTTTGCCCATGGTCAGATTCATGCGCACCGTGTCATTTAACAGGGCAGGGTGTTGTAATACGGTTGCGACATTATCCCGAACCACACTCAAGCCGATATCCCTGACATTGACATCATCAAAATAAACTTCTCCACTGGAAGGAATGTAGAGTCCTATCAAGACCTGAACCATGGTGGTTTTACCGCCTCCCGATGCGCCGACCAGGGCCACTTTTTCACCTGCTCTGATATTCAGGGTAATGTTGTTCAGTATGCGGCTTTCTCCATCATAGGAAAAACATACATCATCGAGTTTGATTGAGGTGGTGGTCTTGTGCTGGAAAGGATTGTGTTTAGTCGGGTATTCCGGTTCCAGGTTAATCTCCATCATGCGATTGACCCTGTGCAGGGCAGCGTCAGCGGCATGAAAGGCGTACTGGATATTCAGAACCTCCTGAACCGGGCCCATCATAAACCAGAGATAGGCAAATACGGCCAGCATTTGCCCAATGCTCAAATCTGAGTAGAGCACCATGAACATGCTGACGGCTCTGAAAATATCAAAACCAAACAGGAAAATAACAAAGGACAGTCGATTGGCGGCATCGCTTTTCCACATATAGGCAAATGAACGATCCTTCATATGGCCCGCATTATCGATAATACGTTGAATATAATGACGCTCTCGGTTACTGGCCCGGATTTGCTGGATGGCATCGAGCGTTTCTGCAAGGCTTTCCTGAAATAATTGATAGGCAGAATTTTCCTTCTGCTTGAGTTGTTTGACCTTGTGACCAAAAAGCGTGGTCACATAGATGACAATCGGGTTGAAAATCAGAATAAACAGTGCCAATTGCCAGTTCATCCATAGCAGGACCACGGCGGTACCGATGATGCTGAGTGAGGCAACCAGAAATTTACTGGTGGTAATGCTGACAAAATCATCGATGGCATCAAGGTCTGTAACCAGATGTGAGGCGACAGTACTGCTGCCAAGCGTTTCGTATTCAGACAGGCGTACCTTTTCCAGACGAAGTAACAGGTCACGCCGCATGCGGAAAATGACATCCTTGGATATAAAGGTGAATTGCCGTGTTTGCCACAGGTTCAGTATCAGGGCTGTCAGCCTGAGTACCAGGGTCAGCATCAGAATGGCACTGATATAGAGAAATGGTCCATGCCAGGAACCAGGGAACAATTGATTAATAGCGCCCACAAGGTCTGCAGGTTTTTCGAGTAATACCTCGTCAACAAGCAACGGAATCAGCAGCGGCACCGGAACGGCAACAACAGCGCCAAGAATAGCGATAATATTGGCGAGCCACAGTTCTTTTCGATGAGCAAAAATCTTGTTTTTCAGCTCATTCCAGCTATAAATGTCCTGCCGAATGGCAGAAACGGAATTGTCACTTTTGGCAGGCATTGAATCTCAGTATAACAGCACATCCTTCGAGGGTGCCTGACGATGGTTGTAAAATAAACTCATTTCTCATGAGGTTCTCCAGGAAATATTAAAAAAATTCGAAAAATCAATTTACTATGGGACTTGTTTATAATTTTGTTGAAGATATACTTTGACTGAGGAGATGGTCTGAAATGGCCTGATTCATTCTATAACTCGCTGCTTAATTGTGTTTCAACTGGAGGGAACAGTGAATAACAATAAATATTTTTTAGCTTCAGGGCGAAAATTTACGCTGATGCTTTTGACTTCGGGCTTGCTGTTTCTGGCTGGTTGTCAAACCAATCAGGTTGCAAATGAATTGCCTGCAGCCTCGGGTAATGCTGAGCATACAACACGTTACAAGATCGCTCCCGGTGATACTCTCCAAGTGTTCGTGTGGCGCAATCCTGAAGTTTCCACTTCAGTCACTGTACGCCCGGATGGCTTGATGACAGCACCATTGCTGGAAGAAGTACCTGCTGCAGGTAAAACACCACAGGAACTGGCACGCGATGTAGAAAAGCACCTGTCCACCTATTTGCGTGATCCGCTGGTGACTATTATCGCCAGTGGTTTCCAGGGCACTTACAAGGAAAAAATCCGAGTGGTAGGCGAGGCTGCCCAACCCAAGTCCATTCTTTATCGCGATTCAATGACCTTGCTTGATCTTATCATTGAAGTTGGCGGGATTACTGAATTTGCAGCGGGTAACAACACGGTCATCGTTCGTACAGAAAACGATCAACAGACAGAATACCGTGTACGGGTTGACGATCTGATTCGTGATGGTGATATCTCTGCCAATGTCGATATGAAACCTGGCGATATCGTTATTATTCCTGAAGCCTGGTTTTAGGCATTTGTTTTTATCGCTCAATCGAGTAGACCTGGTTCAGGGTGCAGGGAGTTTTCCTGGGTGAAGAAATTCAACTATCCATTAGTCGTGGTTTGTACGGTATCGCTCTATTCTGCAGTCTTGCAGGCTGCAGAGTGGGATGTCAGTAAGTCTGTCAATTTGTCAGCTACTCATTCTGATAATGTAGCGCTTGCAAATAACAACGCCGAGGAATCTGATCTGGTCTTTCAGCTAAGGCCTTCCTTGGGGATTTCCGGTGAAGGCTCACGTTTGCAGCTCGATTTTAACTATTCATTAGGGGCTGTTTTCACGGATGGTGACAACGGTCGTGATGAAATTGAAGATTTCCATTTTCTAAATGCCGCTGCCACGCTGGAGGCCATCGAGGATAACCTTTTTGTCGATTTTGAAGCTGATGCCGGTGTGACTTCCGTCAACAGCAATAATTTTGTCCAGGATCTCTATACAAGTTCCAATAATCGAACTCAAACCTATTCCTACAAAATTTCACCGTATTACCGCTATCATTTAGGCGCTGTTGCTGATGCTGAATTTCGATACAGTTATGATTCTCTTGAGAATGATAAAGCCAACACCAGCGACAGCGAAACACAACAGTGGGATTTCTCCTTAACGAGTGGCCGCCAATTCAGAGGTTTTAACTGGGTCTTGTCAGCCAACCAGTCCGAGCTTGAGTACAGCAATAATGCAAAAGATGAATCTTCAGAGGTCAATGCTGATTTTCAGTTCCGTATCAATCGTCAGTTCACAGCAGATTTTGGAATTGGCTATGAAGAAAATGAGTACAATAATGCTCTGAGGCAGTACTCGAACACAGATGGTGAAACCTGGACCGTAGGTACGACCTGGACACCGCATCCACGCATGACGATGAAGTTGGCCTACGTAGACAGGTTTACCGGTGGAAACTGGGATATGGATCTGAAGTACCGCCACAGAAAGTCTGTGCTGACCGCATCTTACTCGACTTCAGTGACCAATTCACGTAACGAGCAACTCGACACCATCTCAACAACCTCCACGGATATAAGCGGTGATACTATTTTTATTGGTGATCAGGATTTACTGTTAAATCAATTGGTGCCAACACTGGCGGTGGAAAATATTGTCCAGAGCCAATTCAAGCTGGCATACGAATACAGTTCCCGCCGAACGACGGTTAAATTTAATACGACATACTCGGAAAGGGATTATCAGACCCAGTCATTATCGACGGAAGATCTGAACACAAAAGTTTCCCTAAAACGTAAACTGACACCATTAACAGCTGTTAATACCAGTGTAAACTGGGTAAATCGCAAAGACGTTTCCGCGCAATCTGACGAGGAACTTGTGACGATAAATCTCGGCGTTTCAACCGAGATTGGCAAGAATTCAGATTTCTCTGTAGATCTGCAACGATCTGAGAACGAGGATAGTACCGGCACCAACGATTACGATGAAAATCGTGTAACCGCTAGCTTGGCCATGACTTTCTGATATGTACGAAGAGTACTACAAGCTTAAGGACAAGCCTTTCCAGTTGTCTCCTGACGCTAAATATTTTTTTAGCAGTAAAGGTCATGACCGTGCGATGGCCTATCTTAGATATGGTCTTGGCCAGGGGGAAGGTTTTATCGTCATTACCGGGGGTATTGGAACGGGCAAAACCATGCTGCTGCGTAATCTTTTCAAAGAACTCGATCAGGACTCGATTATCGCGGTGGAGATATTATCAACCCAGTTAAAGTCCGATGATCTTGTTATTGCTGTCGCTGAAGCCTTTGGCGTCAGTGCAGAAGCCAAGTCCAAGTCAGAAATTTTATCTGTGCTTGAAGAGTTTCTTTTTAACAAACGCCAGGAGGGCTATCGCCTGTTACTGGTTGTTGACGAGGCACATAATCTTCCCGAAGAGACGCTGGAAGAACTGAGAATGCTGTCCAATTATCATGATGATGAAGGAGCATTGCTGCAAAGTTTCCTGCTTGGACAGGTGCAGTTAAAACATAAACTGCAATCTGCCGGTATGGAGCAGTTTCGTCAGCGTATTATCGCGGGATATCACCTGCAGCCCCTGGAAAGGGATGAAATTGAACAATATATTTCATATCGATTAACTCAGGCAGGTTGGAAGGATGATCCATTAATTGGAAAGGATGCTTTTGATCGTATACATGTAGCAACAGCCGGTGTTCCCCGACGGGTCAACCGCTTGTGTGAACGACTGATGTTATTTGGTGCGCTTGAGCAGTTACATGAACTGGAAAGTAAGCATGTCGATAATGTCGCGGCTGAAATTTCTTCAGAACTGGGTATCTCACCTGAAGAGGAACTGGAATTAGTTCCGGAAGCTTCGGATCCCAGAGCCTCAGTCTTGCAACAGCCAGCCGCTATCTCAACGCTTCATCAGGGTGTCTCTGATACAACGGTATACGAGTTAACTAATCGGGTAAACCAATTGGAAGCGGAAATAAGGGATATAAAGCGCTCCATCATGCGAAACCGTAATCTCCTCAAAGCTGCCTTGTTCGATGATGAATAGCGTCTAGTATTGACAGGATATGTAACTATCATGTCTATCACAAATGCAATGACTATAGATGTGGAGGACTATTTTCAGGTTTCTGCATTTGAAGATGTCATTGATCGCAGTGAATGGGAAAATATTCCAAGCCGTATACCGGAAAATATCGAAAAAATTCTGCTGTTACTGGAACGTCACAACACTCGTGCCACCTTTTTTACATTGGGCTGGATTGCAGTGTCTTTCCCCCAGGTTATTGCAGACATTGTCGCAGCCGGACATGAAATAGCCTGCCATGGCTGGTCTCACGTGAGATTATCTGATTTAACGCCGGAAGAATTCCTGGCCGATATCAGCTCGTCCCGTAAAATACTCCAGGATGTTTCTGGTCAGGAAATCCTGGGTTATCGTGCGCCGAGTTTTTCAGTGACTTCTGAGACGCTATGGGCATATGAAAAATTAAGGGAGGCGGGTTATCTGTACAGTTCGAGTATTTTTCCTATTAAACATGATTTATATGGAATTCCACGAGCTCCGCGTAAACCTTTTGTCGTTGAACAAACAGGTATTCATGAAATTCCATTGACTACAGTCAGAATGTTTGGACGAAATTATCCCTTTTCGGGCGGAGGCTGGTTCAGGCTTATGCCCTATAGTCTATTCAGATATGGACTGAAAAAAGTGAATAATGAAGAAGGAATGCCCGGGGTTTTCTATATCCATCCCTGGGAGCTTGACCCACAACAGCCACGACAGCTTAACCTGTCAACAAAAACCACATTTCGTCATTATCTTAATTTAGAAAAAACGAATCACAGGCTTGAGTGTCTGTTGCAGGACTTCCACTGGGATACTGTTCAGTCAGTTTTTCTAGGCCAAAAAAAATATCCGACTCTGGCGATTAGCGAGTTGTCCGGAAGCTAGAATTCGAGGAAGATAGTCTTGCTTCGTACTGACACTTTGACTTATGAGTTAAATGAACCTAATATTGGCGAAGATTGAAGTGCGACTTACTATTTATGCACGGTTATTCTAGATCTTATCTGATTTACCACGTTCTGATTTTCATAAATAAAAAGGCTTTACATTTCATTTCTACGCGCCTGAAAAAGGCTTTTATATATTGATTATCCAAGGAGACATGCATGTCTAGAACGCAAGGTACAGTTAAATGGTTCAATGAATCTAAAGGTTTCGGTTTTATAGAACAGGAATCCGGAAAAGATGTTTTTGCTCACTTCAGAGCTATTAAAGGTGACGGCTTTAAAACCTTAAAAGAAGGACAAAGAGTCGAGTTTACTGTGACAGAGGGAGCTAAAGGTCCTCAAGCTGAAGATATTGAAGTCATCTGATGCCAGACAATAGAGCATGCAGTCATACTGCATGCTCTTTGTTGTTACCAGCAGTAATCTGCTTCTGTTGGTCCATTTTCCGTACCAGGCTAAACTGCATTTGATCACTCTTTCTATACGCGGATTAGTTCAATCCTCCTCCACACAAAGCCTGACCAAAACTTTCTCAGAACTTGGCGTTGTAGGCTAATGGCTGCACTGCGCTATCGTTATCAGACAGTTGAGTTTGGTGAAATTGATATCCACTTTCGCACTTTGCGTGACAGGCAGCAGTATGACGACCCGGGTGGTGTTGCTGAGGGTTTGGGTATTTCTTCAGCTTTATGGCCTATGTTTGGCACTGTATGGCCTTCTGGTTTGGTTATGGCTAATTTCATGCTGGGCTATAATTACCAGGATAAGCGTATCCTCGAAATTGGATGCGGCATAGGTTTGACCAGTCTTCTGCTGAATCACTTAATGGCTGATATCACTGCTACTGACTATCATCCTGCCGTTGAAGGATTTCTTAACAAAAACACAAAATTAAATAATGACAAGAAAATCCCTTTTGTACTTGCAGATTGGAAAGAAATTAACCCCGAGCTAGGTCATTTTGATTTGATATTGGCGAGCGATTTACTCTATGAGCGTGAACATGCGATTTTATTGTCAAATTTTGTTGGCCGTCATGCCAAGAAAGAATGCGATATGGTCATGGTAGACCCTGGGCGCGGTGGTGTAGGGAAGTGTTCTCGAGAAATGAGTGTTTTAGGGTTTTCACATATCAAGACCAAGCCTGATGGTGCGATCTATGAAGACATAGATTTTTCAGGCAACATCATCGAATATCATCGTTAATGCAGGCCAGGTAACGCTTCTGCTTATTTTTGTTACCTATCCAAATTAAGATCAATCTGAAAGGCTGTTTGCTTTGTAGAAACCAGTGAGATTGAAAAACATTTTGAGAAAGTAAAATGTAACGCGGTGCGTCGCAATAAGTTATTTATTTCTCTTGAAAAAATGGTGCCGCCCCCGAGACTCGAACTCGGACACCGTAAGGCACCAGAACCTAAATCTGGCGTGTCTACCAATTCCACCAGAGCGGCATGCCCGCTATTATAATCAGATTTTCCTGAAATTCACGCAGTATTTTCGATAAAAAGTCGTCACCAAGATAAATTTATGTTAATTTTCGCCGCCATGAAAATCAGTGTTCCATTCCTGTGATTCGGAACCATTCATTAATTTTCCAGTTAACTATTTTGATGTTATTGCGGGATCATGATCCCCAGAGGTTTGTATGCAAGTATCTGTTGAAACAGGCGAAGGTCTGGAGCGTAAATTGACGATTGAAGTTCCGGCTGAAAATGTCACTGAAAAGGTTGAAAAGCGTTTGAAGGAAATCGCTCGTCAGGTTCGTATTGACGGTTTTAGACCTGGCAAGGTACCTATGAAAGTGGTCAAGCAGCGTTTTGGCATGCAGGCTCGTCAGGAAGTTTACGGAGATGTGATCCAGGCAACTTTTTATGAGGCAGCAGTACAGGAAAAACTCAATCCGGCAGGTGAGCCTTCAATTGAAATCAAGGATGAGGATGCTGAAGGTGCTTTCACCTACATTGCAACCTTTGAAGTAGTGCCTGTTGTCGAGGTTGCAGACCTGACTGATGCAGAAGTTGAAAAGGTTGTCACTGAAGTCTCTGATGCCGATGTTGATGCCATGTTCGACAAGCTGAAAAAACAACGGACCACCTGGAATGAGGTGGATCGAGCGGCACAAAATGACGACAAGCTTGATATTAATTTCAAGGGCATCATGGACGGCGAAGCTTTTGAGGGTGGATCTGCTGAAAATGCACCTCTGGTACTAGGTTCTGGTTCAATGATTGAAGGTTTTGAAGCCGGCCTGCTGGGCGCTTCCAAGGGCGATGAACGATCACTGGAACTCAAATTCCCAGATGAATACCAGGCTCAAAATCTTGCAGGAAAAGAGGTCACCTTTGAAGTGACCGTAAATTCTGTATCCGAACCTGTTATGCCGGAAATGGATGAAGAGTTTGTCAAATCTCTCGGTGTTGAATCCGGAAATGTTGATGATTTACGCGCCGAAGTCAAAAGCAATATGGAACGTGAAGTTGAACAGAAAATTCAAGGGTTGACCAAAGACAGTGTCATGGATGTTCTGGTTGAAAAGCATGATTTTGACGTGCCTGCTGCCATGGTTAACCAGGAAGCGGCCAGAATGAAAGAGCAGGCTGTCCAGGATATGCAAGCTCGTGGTCAGGCTGCCACGGTTGATTTTCCTGACAGTATATTTGCTGACCAGGCAGCCCGTCGTGTGAAACTGGGTATGATTGTTGGCGAAGTGATTGCTGCCCAGGAGCTTAAAGCAGATGATGACAAGATCAGGGAAACGATTGAGCGTTTTGCCTCTTCGTACGAAAGTCCGGAAGAGGTTGTTGAATACTATATGAATAATCCTCAACAGAAACAGTCGCTGGAGAATCTTGTCCTTGAAGATGAAGTGGTTGACTGGGTGCTGGGACAGGTTAAAGTGTCCGAAAAAGCTCAATCATTCGATGAGTTAATGAATTAACAAAAATTACAGGTAATAAAATCTATGGACGTGAAAAATAGCGGTTTGGTACCAATGGTGGTCGAGCAGTCAGCTCGAGGTGAACGTGCTTATGATATTTATTCCCGTCTATTGAAAGAACGAGTGATTTTCGTTGTTGGCCCCATTGAAGATCACATGGCTAACCTGATCGTAGCCCAGTTACTGTTCCTGGAATCTGAAAACCCTGACAAGGATATTCACCTGTACATCAACTCTCCTGGTGGTTCGGTGACTGCGGGTATGGCAATTTATGACACGATGCAGTTCATTCAGTCACCTGTCAGTACCATGTGTATTGGTCAGGCTGCTAGTATGGGCGCAGTGTTGCTTGCTGGCGGCGAGAAAGACAAGCGATTCTGTCTACCCCATTCCAGGGTCATGATTCACCAGCCGCTTGGTGGCTTCCAGGGGCAGGCGACTGATATCGAAATCCACGCCAGGGAGATTCTGCTGATTCGAGAAAAGCTCAACAAGGTCCTGGCAAAGCATACAGGCCAGTCTCTTGAGACCATCAGTAAGGATACCGACCGTGATAATTTTATGAGTGCCGAAGAATCTGTTGAATACGGTCTGGTAGACCAGGTGATGGCTTCACGTCCTTCTTCTGAAGACTGAAAACTGCACAGCCGCTACTATATGGAAAAGCCGCAGGAATTGTTTTCCTGCGGCTTTTTTATTTTGGCACAGAAGCAAAAACAATAAACCATACAAATTTAATCAGGTTTTGTGGCTTGCAGAGCGACCAATATTCGATATTATTAGATGAAATCAGTGTAAAGAGTATATTCTGCCTAAGGCGGGAAGCCTTATTAAGGCGCGAGGAAATAATATGAGTGATGACAAATCCGGTAAGAATGAAGATGGCAAACTGCTTTACTGCTCTTTTTGTGGAAAAAGCCAGCATGAGGTCAGAAAACTGATTGCAGGGCCATCTGTTTTTATCTGTGATGAATGTGTCGAGCTGTGTAATGACATCATCAGGGAAGAAATGAATGACAATGCCAGTGATGCGACAACATCTTTACCCAAACCCCACGAGATCAATGAACATCTTGACCAGTATGTCATCGGACAGGCTGATGCCAAAAAGGTCTTGTCGGTTGCGGTCTATAATCATTACAAGCGTCTTGAGCACAAACCTTCGAAAGAAGATGTGGAAATTTCCAAAAGTAACATATTGCTGATCGGGCCGACGGGTTCGGGTAAAACCCTGTTGGCAGAAACCCTGGCCAGAATGCTCAATGTACCATTTACCATTACTGATGCTACAACTTTGACAGAAGCCGGCTATGTCGGTGAAGATGTTGAAAACATAATTCAGAAACTGTTGCAGAAGTGCGATTACGATGTAGAAAAGGCCCAGACAGGCATTGTTTATATCGATGAAATCGACAAGATTTCCAGAAAATCTGATAACCCTTCCATTACCCGTGACGTATCCGGTGAAGGAGTGCAGCAGGCGTTGTTGAAACTGATCGAAGGTACGGTGGCTTCAGTACCGCCACAAGGCGGTCGTAAGCATCCGCAGCAGGAATTCCTTCAGGTTGATACATCCAATATCCTGTTTATAGTCGGTGGTGCTTTTGCCGGCCTGGACAAGGTAATTCGTGACCGTTCCGAAAAAGGCGGTATTGGTTTCTCTGCCAGTGTCAAAAGCCAGGACGAAAGTAAAAACCTGGGTGAGGTCTTGTTGACAGTTGAACCGGAAGATCTGATCAAATACGGTCTTATTCCTGAATTTGTCGGTCGTCTGCCTGTTGTCGCTACACTGGAAGAACTGGATGAAGAATCGCTGATTCGAATTCTTACCGAGCCTCGAAATGCATTGACCAAACAGTATAACCGTCTGTTCGAAATGGAAGGCAGTGAACTGGAAATTCGTGATGATGCGTTGTCTGCCATCGCTCAAAAGGCCATGGAGAGAAAAACGGGGGCCCGTGGTTTGAGGACTATTCTTGAAAAAGTGCTGCTCGATACCATGTATGACTTGCCTTCCATGGAAAATGTCAGCAAGGTGGTGCTGGATGAAGCCGTGATTAAGGGTGAAACCGACCCTCTGATCATTTTCGATGGTGGTGAACAGAAGCAGATCAAGCAAGCTTCGGAAAAATAGTCGATTATCAAGCCTCTCGAGGGTTGAAATCGGAGTTTCTATCCCCACTCTCAATAGTTCAAGTCAGTAACTCAGGTTTCAAACCTGCACGATAGGACATGTAATGCCAAAAGAAAACAAGAAGCCAGCAGTTATAGATTCCAGCACGGAAATTCCGGTATTGCCTCTGCGTGATGTTGTCGTCTATCCACACATGGTGATCCCGCTGTTTGTTGGTCGCGACAAATCAATTAAGGCGCTGGATGCTGTAATGCAGGACAGTAAACAGATTCTGCTGGTCGCACAAAAAAGTGCAGAAGTTGATGAGCCGGATATTGCTGATATGTACAACGTTGGAACCCTGGCGAGCATTCTTCAGTTGCTCAAACTGCCTGATGGCACGGTCAAGGTTTTAGTGGAAGGTGGCTCACGCGCCATGGTAAAAACCATCACTTCCAAGGATGATTTCTTTTCGGCCACCATTGAAAAACTGGATGACACTTTTGGCCTGGATGAGAAGGAAGCTGAGGTATTAATGCGATCGGCGACTTCTCTGTTCGATCAGTATGTCAAACTTAACAAGAAAGTCCCACCTGAAGTTTTGACTTCCCTTAGCAGTATTGATGATCCGGGGCGTCTGGCCGATACCATGGCCGCTCACATGTCATTGCAGCTTGATGAAAAGCAGAATGTGCTGGAAATGTCTGATGTTCAGGATCGCCTGGAGCACCTGATGGTGCTGATGGAAGGTGAAAACGATATCCTGCAGATGGAAAAACGCATTCGTGGTCGTGTCAAACGCCAGATGGAAAAAAATCGGCGCGAGTACTACCTGAATGAACAGATGAAGGCGATTCAGAAAGAACTGGGTGAAATGGAAGATGCGCCTAATGAAATTGAAGAGCTTACTGAAAAGATTGAAAAAGCCGGCATGCCCAAGGAGGCCAAGTCCAAGGCAGTGGCTGAGTTAAACAAGCTCAAGCTGATGTCTCCCATGTCAGCTGAAGCGACTGTTGTGAGAAATTACATTGATGCACTGGTTGGCGTTCCATGGAAAAAACGTTCCAAGATACGCAACGATATCAGCGCAGCAGAGGATGTACTTGAAGCAGATCACTACGGGCTTGATAAGGTCAAAGAACGCATACTTGAGTATCTTGCAGTTCAGCAACGCGTACGTAAGCTGAAAGGCCCCATCCTGTGCCTTGTAGGACCTCCGGGAGTGGGTAAAACTTCACTGGGACATTCCATCGCAAAGGCAACCAATCGTAAATTCATACGCATGGCCCTGGGTGGTGTTCGTGATGAAGCAGAAATTCGCGGTCACCGTAAAACCTACATTGGTGCCATGCCGGGCAAGATTGTTCAAAACC
>JABDQZ010000017.1 GCA_013041975.1 Gammaproteobacteria bacterium | reverse complement strand
GCCGTTCACTGAGCAGGATCGAAAGCTTTATGAATCGGTGTTTTCTGTTGTTCAGCGAATTCTTCCCCGCCAGAGAAAAGCGGTAGAACTGCTAATGCATGAAGGTGACCGGGAGGAAGCACGTCGGCTTATCTATAAAGTTGTGTTGCCCGGACAACAGGAAATTATTGATATTTTCCATGAGCTGATCCGGCGTGAGCGCCAGCATATCAAAGACAATACAGGGCAGATCAATGTTTCCATGCAGGAAATCCAGCGGCATAACAACCTGCTGTTCAGTTCTATCCTGGTACTGATCGCCGGGCTTTCCGGGTTTATCATTTATCGAATTTCCCGCATTCAGAAACAGGTGTCCAATGCTTATGAGAGTCTTGAGGAAAAGGTTCATGAGCGCACCGAGGACCTTAAAATGGCCAGGGATGCAGCAGTGACGGCCAGCAAAGCCAAATCCGAGTTTCTTTCCAGTATGAGTCATGAGTTGCGCACGCCGTTGAATGCGATTATCGGTTTTTCGCAGTTACTGGAAATGGAAGAAATGGATCCTTTACAGAAAGACAGTGTCTCCGAAATTCACAAGGCAGGAAAACATCTGCTCGATCTCATCAACGAGGTGCTTGATCTTGCGCGTATTGAAGCGGGTCGCATGGAAGCTGAAATGCAGGAAGTTGACCTGGCTTCGGTGTTATCTGAAGTTCGTGCATTATCTGAACCTATTGCTGCACGATATGGCATCAGTCTTGATGTACAGGAAAACACAGCTTCAATAATTTTCGCTGACTACAAACGTAGCAAACAGGTGATTTTGAACCTGATCAGTAATGCTATCAAATACAACCGTGAAAATGGCAGTGTTAACGTCTATACGGAAGTTGTTGGTGACAAGGTGCGCATTTATATCAAGGATACTGGCAGTGGCATAGCGTCTGAGCAACGTGAACAACTGTTTGAGCCTTTCAACCGTCTAGGTGCTGAAGGCAGTGAAATAGAAGGTAGCGGGATTGGCATGATGGTGACGCGTCAACTGGTTGAGCTGATGGAGGGCAGTATAGATTTTGACAGTACCGTGGGGGAAGGTTCCCTTTTCTGGGTTGATTTCAAACTGATGCACAATAATGATGAAGAAACAGCGGGCAGTGAAGCCGGCATGAGTGCGCCTGAAATGGCTTCAAGTCAACAATCCGGCGCCAGCGTGTTATATATCGAAGACAATATGGCCAATGTAAAATTCATGGAGCGTGTGTTTTCAAGGCAGCCTCAATACCAGTTCAGGTCAGCACTGACTTCCTTCGAAGGATTGGAGATAGCCATGACCAGTTCGCCGGATCTGATTTTGCTGGATATCAATATGCCGGATATGGATGGTTACCAGGTACTTGAGCAGCTAAAAGCCAGTAACAAAACGGCCAATATCCCGGTGATTGCCGTATCGGCTAATGCCATGTCTGAAAATATTGCCAAAGGTCTGGAAGCGGGATTTCATGATTACCTGACCAAGCCAATCGATATCAACAAGTTACAGGTTTCGCTGCAAGAAGCGCTGCGGGCCTGATTCAATTCAATCGTAACAGCACAAAAACTTTCTGAAATACACGATCAGAAATGCGTACCATGTACTCACCCGCAGGCGTATGGAAATTCCAGCTCAGCGCCAGCATGGCAATAAAGATGGCTCCGACCACTTCATCGGTTACCCAGTGCGCTCCCGCAACCACGCGTGGCATGGTGCCAATCACTGCCAGTACAAAGGCAAACCAGGCATAGTTGCGGGAAAAATAATAAGCGACAAAACCGGCTACAATCAGCAATATCATGCCGTGGTCACCCGGAAAGGAATCCGCCGAGGCATCCTTGGTTTTCAGTTCGGTGCTCCATTGAGCCAGCCTGAAGCTGTCAGGATATTCCAGCGTGGCACTGAGACGTTCAAAGGGCAACAGCTGTCCGATACCGGTATGATTTCCATAGCCAGTCCAGATGCCCAGCACCACAAACATGGCGACCATGATGCCAAAGTGACGCCCCCACAGGGCTTTGCCTTTGCTGATTCCATGTACCACAAAGATCCCCAGCAGTAACACGGCAACAACCTTGTCAAATCCCTGCATGTTCACCAGCGCCCAGAAATAGCGATATCCGTCACCTCCATTTTTCAGCGAATCGTTGAAAAACCAGAAAGAGGCATTGTCGATATATAGCCATAGACCACGCGAGGGTTCGAACATCCAGCTAAGCATCAGTAACAGGGCTATGCCATGAGTGATGAGCAAAGGCCTGACTTTCCAGATTGTTTGATCCTGTTTCAGGGGTGACATTGTCATTTTTCCTAGTGATCTGCGTGCAAGCTATTCATTGAAATCACATCCAGTGATGCAGAAGGAATGGGTTCCGCGCTGAATTGCTGATCGATATGCATCATTGCCTTGTAAAATTCCCCGGTCAATTGCTGCTGGGTGTCCGTCAGGTCGTCGCTGTGAAACCTGATTTGCATGGGAATGTGTTGATCATTGTGATTACGGTCTTCGGCAATGAAAAACTGCCACTCCATGATAACTGGGTATCCGGATAGTTTGGCATGATTGATCGAAGCGGAGTTATCGGCAAAAAGGATTCTGTTTTCGTAAATCAGGGCGGTGTAGCCCATGGCATCGATAGGAACAGTGACCGGTTCGTGACTGGCACGACGCAGAATGCTTAATGCAAGACGGTAGCAACTACTGTGTACGACCGAAGCCTTCTCATCGATAACTGGAGGAACAATATAGACAGTTTTTTTGTTTGAATCTGGCATTGAATTCCTGGTCATTTGATAAATAAAGATTTTAGTTATTATATGTTTATTTTATGGAGGAATATACAAAGGCGCATATTTCTCGCGTCTAAAGATATGGTAAAGTCGCCAACCGAATTATTCCAGTGTAGCGATACACAAACTTTGATTATTAATTTAAGGAAACTGTCATGCGTTTGATTCTTCTGGGTGCCCCCGGTGCCGGCAAAGGCACTGTTGCTAAACTTCTGACCAAAATGGACGGTTCTGTCCAGATTTCTACAGGTGATATCCTGCGTGCTGCTGTAAAAGCCGGTACCGAGCTGGGTAAAAAAGCCGAAGCAGCGATGACTGCTGGCGAACTGGTTTCTGATGACCTGATCATGGGCATCATGGGCGAGCGTTTGCTTGAAGATGACTGTAAAGCCGGCTTTCTGTTAGATGGTTTCCCTCGCACTATTCCACAGGCTGAAGCACTGAAAGTATTGCTCGAAAAACTCGGTATTGAGTTAGATGCAGCTGTCAACCTGAATGTGCCACGTGACGTGATTCTGGATCGTCTGACCACCCGTCGTACCTGTACTGATTGTGGTGCTATCTACAATGTTAAAAGTAATCCTCCAAAACAGGAAGGCGTTTGTGATGCCTGTGGTGGCTCTGTTGTACAACGTGATGATGAAACTGAAGAAGCCATCAGCAAGCGTCTGGATGTGTTCAATGAGCAGACAGCGCCACTGGTTGGTTTTTATGAAGGCGAAGGCATGCTGCTGGATATCAACGCGACTTCCAGTGATGTCGTGGTAGATGCGATCAAGGCAAAAATTGGCGCTTAATTTAAGTTCTTGCTAATG
>JABDQZ010000011.1 GCA_013041975.1 Gammaproteobacteria bacterium | reverse complement strand
GCATAAATGAGTTCGCGTTCTGACAGCCATGTTGTTGCTGGTATTCATGCCGTACGCAGTGCCATTAAACATGGTAAAAACCAGGTCGATCAACTCTGGCTGGATTTGAGTCGCAAGGACAAGCGCCTGCATGAACTTGAAGTTGAAGCAAAACAGCTGGGTATCCGGGTAAGTCGAACTCAAAAGAAAGTCCTGGATGAAATGTCGCCCGATGTTAATCATCAGGGAGCTGTCGCACAGGTAAAGGCACCTTCATCACTGGGTGAAAAGCAGCTTTACAATTTGCTCGATGGAAATGATAGTCCTGTGCTGTTACTGGTGCTTGATGGTGTGACAGATCCGCACAATCTCGGCGCCTGCTTGCGAAGCGCCGATGCTGCCGGTGTTGCTGCCGTGATTGCCCCCAAAGACAAATCTGCAGGGCTGACTCCGGTTGCCTGCAAGGTTGCCAGCGGAGCGGCTGAAACTATTCCCTATGTTCAGGTTACCAATCTTGCGCGCACGCTGGATAAACTGAAGAACGATTACAATATCTGGCTGATTGGAACGGCTGGGGAGGCTGAAGCTTCTTTGTACGATACCGATCTGAAAGGAAATCTGGGGATTGTCATGGGAGCCGAAGGAAAAGGTATGCGACGCTTGACACGGGAATCCTGTGATGCGCTGGTGAAGCTGCCAATGCAGGGCAGTGTCGAGAGCTTGAATGTGTCTGTTGCTGCAGGAGTTTGCCTGTTTGAGGCCGTCAGACAACGTTCTGCATAAACTTGTCATCTGATCCAGATTGTCTTGGCATTAGTGAATTCGTGTAGGCCCAGTAAAGAAAGCTCACGACCGTAGCCCGAATTTTTAATACCGCCAAATGGTAAGCGTGGATCGCTTTTCACCATGCCATTGACAAAGGCGCAGCCGCACTCAAGTTGACGGGCAAAGTTTTCTCCACGTGTGTCATCTTCAGTCCATACACTGCCACCCAATCCAAACACAGAGTCATTGGCAGTTGTCAGTGCCTGTGATTCATCGGCAACCCGGATCACCGCTGCGACAGGTCCGAATAATTCTTCGTTATAAGCTGGCATGCCGGGCTTAACATTATCCAGCAAGGTCGCTTCATAAAAGAACCCGTTACGTTCGACAGGTTTCCCTCCACACAGCAAGGTAGCATCGAGTTCGACGCTTTTTAAAACCTGCTGATGTATTGCTTCGCGCAGATCTTCCCTTGCCATGGGCGCAAGCGTGGTTTGTTTATCAATAGGATTGCCGGGTTTAAGTCGTTTAATTGCAGCTTGCAATTGCTCGACGAATTCATCTGCAATCGCTTTAACTACGATAAAGCGTTTGGCAGCAATGCAACTTTGCCCACAGTTTAGAAAGCGCGACGTCATGGCATTGCCGATTGCCTGTTCGATATCTGCATCCTCCAGAACGACAAACGCATCAGAGCCTCCGAGTTCCAGTACGGTTTTTTTCAGGTTTTCTCCCGCGACAGCAGCCACGCTGCGACCTGCCGATTCTGAACCGGTAAGACTCACAGCATTAACCCGGTTATCGCGGATAACATCGCCAACCTGTGAAGAGGGAATCACCAGGTTATGGAATAAACCCTGAGGCATATCAGCATCTTGAAAAAGCTTTTCGATAGCCTGTGCACAACCAGGCACATTGGATGCATGTTTGAGTAACACGGTATTACCCGCCATCAGGGCCGGAGCCACACAGCGGAAAACCTGCCAGAAGGGAAAGTTCCAGGGCATGATGGCCAGTACTGTTCCCAGGGGTTGCCTGATAACCATGCTCTGGCTGGCATCAGATTCGATAATTTCATCACCGAGAAAGGCTTCTGCCTGTTCGGCATAGTACTCGCATACCCAGGCACATTTCCCTATTTCAGCCAGTGATTCTGAAAACAGTTTACCCATTTCAGCTGTCATCTGCAGGGCAAGGGCATTTTGTTGTTTTTTAAGTTCTTTAGCGACTGATCGCAGCAGATCGCTACGTTTTGTTAAAGAAGTTTGACGCCAGGTGTTGAATGAAACATGGCATTCAGTAATTTTTGTTTCAAGCTGCTCAGGTGTGTCGGGGCTGAATGAATTCAGCGTCTGGCCCGATGCGGGATTGATGGAAATGATCATTTCTGTTGTCTCCTCGGTTACGTAACCATAGACCAGAATAAAAGCAATCTTCAAATCTATAATGATTTTTTCTTGACTAGACCGGTCGGTCAAGCTAGTCTGGGAGCATGAAGTCGTTAAATGACACTCGGACGAATATCCTTTCGACTGCACGTGAGCTATTTCACAGTCGCAGTTATGCCGATGTTGGCATCAAGGAAATCTGCGATCTGGCAAAAGTGCAGAAGGGCAGTTTTTATCATTTCTTCAAATCCAAGCAGGATCTGGCCATGGCGGTCATTGATGATATGGCTGACGACTGGGCCTATGGATTTGTTGCCGAGGCATTTGATCAGCAGTTACCCCCCATGGAACGTCTTGATTACATGATTGATGCTGCCTATTACTGGCAAAAGGCTGCAAAAGATCTCGAGGGACGTATGCCCGGCTGTTTGTTCGGAAACCTGGCCCTGGAAGTCAGCACCCGCGACGAAGTGATTCGTGCCAGGATCAGCGCCGTTTTCAAAAAAGCCAGTACACGTTTTTATGAAACACTTGAACAGGCGGTAGAGCGGGGTGAAATCGCTCCGCTTGATACCCAGGCGACTGCAGCTGCCATGCTGGCTTATCTCGAAGGCATCATTCTGTTGGCTAAAACCCGTAACGATCCTGAGGTGGTAAGGGTTCTGGGGCCAGCTATCAAAACATTGCGAATTGAAAATGAGGTAATTAACTAGGGCTGGTTTTTTTTGGCCCCCAACTTGACCGACCGGTCTAATATACATGAAGGAGAGTAGTATGAATGAAGTAGCTAATACACTGGATGCAAGAGGACTGACCTGCCCTTTACCCATATTGAAGACCAAGAAAGCGATTGCCTCGATATCTTCTGGAGAAATCCTTGAAGTGATGACAACTGACCCGGGCTCAGTCAAAGACCTGGATGCATTTTGTGCGCAGACCGGTCATCAAATGGTCTCTTCAGAGCAGCCTGATGGTGATTTTGTTTTCCAAATTCAGAAATTGTGAAGCATAACGGGAGAAGTGAAATGAACAACACCGCTGAAATACAGGATATGTCAGTCAATGAATTAAACCGCTGGTTTGATCAGCGTTTTGAAGAAAAAATTACTGAAAGGGAAGCTGACCATACGCCAGCCATGACCATTATCTCTACCAAGGGAACACTGGATCAGGCTTATCCTCCCTTTATTCTGGCTTCTACAGCCGCGGCACTGGGTTGGGATGTGTCGATATTTTTTACCTTTTACGGTTTGAGCCTGTTGAAAAAAAACATGAATTTGAAGGTGACGCCGCTGGGTAATCCTGCCATGCCGATGAAACTGCCCAGCGGGCCTTCCTGGATGAAGGGAAAGGAGGTTTCATTGCCAACTTCCGTGATGTCACTGATGCCGGGTTTTGAAAACATGGCGACTTCAATGATGCGCAAGACCATGGACAGCAAGGGCATCGCTCGAATCGACGAATTACGGGAAATGTGTGTCGAGGCCGATGTGAAACTTGTAGCCTGTCAGATGACTGTCGATCTGTTTGAATACAGCAAGGATGAATTCATCCCTGAGATAGAAGAATGGGTCGGTGCCGCCAGTTTTCTGCCAAAAGCTCTGAAAGCCGATGTGAATCTGTTTATGTGAATGCCCCTCTGGTCGCAGAGCGTTGCATCTTCTGGCCAAAACCAGTAGAATCGCGCGCTTTCTTGCCACACTCGTGACTTTTGCGGGGTGGCTGTTAACCATAAGGAAACACAATGAGACACTATGAAGTCGTATTCATGGTCCATCCGGACCAGAGTGAGCAGGTGCCTGCGATGATTGAAAAATATCGCGGCATTGTTGAATCATCAGAAGGCACAGTCCATCGTCTTGAAGACTGGGGCCGTCGCCAGTTAGCTTATCAGATCAACAAACTGCATAAAGCACACTATGTATTAATGAACATCGAATGTAGCGGTGAAGCTCTTGCTGAACTGGAAAGTGCATTCAAATTCAACGATGCAGTTTTACGTAATCTGGTCATCAAGCAGAAAACAGCCATCACCGCGCCTTCTCCTCTTGCCAAGCAGGAAAAAGAAGAGCGCGCTGAAGAAGTTACTGCTTAATTCGATAGTCTGACCAGGAGATAAACCATGTCACGTAATTTTCGTCGTAAAAGATTCTGCCGTTTTACCAATGATGATACCTGTGAGATCGATTTCAAAGACCTCGATCTGTTAAAAGGTTATGTCAGCGAGTCTGGAAAAATCGTTCCGAGCCGTATTACCGGTACTGGAGCGAAATACCAGCGTCAACTTGCTACCGCGATCAAAAGAGCCCGCTTCCTGGCATTAATGCCATTCACTGACGGACATTGATCGATTGAACGCAGCATGTTTCTGATGCTGCGTTTATGACTGGAACCGCTGATGCGTGGGCTGGCTCAGATTGTAATGAAAGGACGTGTGCAGGCCATTATGTCTGTCACTGTTCTGGCGATACTTTCCCTGTTACTTGCTCCGTTAAGTCTGTTAAGCGGTTCTGCTGCCGGCCTGGTTACTTTAAGACATGGCCCGCAGGAGGGAATGCTGGTCATTATTGCCAGCTCAGTAGCAAGTAGTATTTTAAGTTACTTGCTGTTTGCAGACGTCATGCCTGCAATGGTTTTTATTCTGGCTCTCTGGTTACCTGTGTGGTTACTGGCAAGCCTGTTGAGATACAGCCGCTCTCTTGGTCTGGTGATCCAGGCGACACTGGCGATCTCGCTACTGGTAGTCGGGTATTTTTACCTGTTTATCGGGGATGCATCCGCCTTCTGGGAAGGTGTTATCAAAGAGCCGTTGCAGATGTTTGTAGACAGTGGCCAGCTTGAAGCGAGCGGCCAGGATTTTGATAAAATTCTGATGGCTTTATCAAGCTGGATGACAGCCATCATGGCTACAGGCTTTCTGTTGCAGATGGTGGTCGTGATATTTATTGCCAGATGGTGGCAGGCTTTGCTGTTTAACCCCGGTGGTTTTGGCGAGGAGTTCAGACAGATGAGCTACCACCAGGGTCTGACTTTTCTTGCTGCGCCCGTATTGTTGTGGGTGTTGCTGGGCGAGCCGCCAGAATGGCTGATCGCTGTAGGCAAGCTGATGCTGGTAACGTATTTTTTGCTGGGGCTGGCAGTAACACATGCGTTGTTAAAGCGTATTAATGCAAACGTAGTCTGGATAACCGGGATCTACGTTTTACTGCTGATTGCCATGCCATATGTGATGACGGCGCTGGCAATGACAGGTTTTACCGATTCCTGGATGAATTTCAGGAAAAATGTACCCTCCTCCAAAGAGGGTGATTGAAAAGATTTTGTTTAACAGGGGTATAGGATAATGCAAGTTATTTTACTGGAAAAAATTGAAAACCTTGGTGCTTTGGGTGACAAGGTGAATGTTAAGTCCGGCTACGGTCGTAACTTTTTACTGCCAAAGGGCAAGGCTTTGCCAGCGACTGCTGCCAATGTTGCTGAGTTTGAAGCCAAGCGCAGCGAACTTGAAAAGGTCGCTGCCGAGAAACTCTCTGCAGCAGAAGGCCGCAAGGTTAAAATAGAGGCACTGGGTACGATTACCATCACTCACAATGCTGGTGAGGAAGGTAAGCTGTTTGGTTCTGTTGGTACCACTGATATTGCAGAAGCTGTCAGTGCTGCTGGTGTCGAACTGGCCCGTAGTGAAGTCAGAATGCCGGAAGGTGCATTCCACTCAACGGGTGAATACGAAGTTGCCGTACATTTACATTCTGATGTGAACGCAACGGTCAAAGTGGAGATTGTTGCAGCAGAATAATTGCTGATTACCTGAGATTTCAGGTAGTTAAAACAATATATCCCTAAAAAAGCGTGGGCTACCTGACGGTGGCTCGCGCTTTTTTTATTTCTGCCTGTCAACACAGGATGATCT
>JABDQZ010000010.1 GCA_013041975.1 Gammaproteobacteria bacterium | reverse complement strand
GGATCATGGCGCGTGAGCCCAGCATTGCTAAAGACGAATATACCAAGATCGTTGCTTATGTTAAATCGCTTGGATATGACATTAGTCAGCTGAAAACCGTGCCACAAAAGTGGTGAGTAGAGAAAAGGGGAAACAATAATGAAAGTTGCAGTCATTGGAGGTGGCATCGCGGGTAATGTTGCTGCCTATCACCTTTCCAAGGATCACGATGTGCGGTTATTTGAGGCGGGAGATCACCTTGGTGGTCATACCCACACCCATGACCTGGAGTGGCAAGGTAAACCATACAGTGTTGATACCGGCTTTATCGTGTTTAACGATCGTACCTATCCAAATTTTATGGGGTTGCTCGATGAGATGGGGGTAAAATATCAGCCAACTGAAATGAGTTTCAGCGTGCGCAGTGATGCACGGAGACTCGAATACAACGGTAATTCGCTGAATACCCTGTTTGCACAACGTCGTAATCTTTTTCGTCCTGTTTTTATACGCATGATTCGTGAAATTATGCGTTTTAACCGGGAGGCTCCCCAGGACTATAGCGAAGGTAAAGCGGATATCAGTCTGGGTGAATACCTGTTAAAAAACTGCTACTCATCAGAATTTACCAACCTTTACATTATCCCCATGGGTGCGGCTATCTGGTCAACAGACCCATTGATGATGAAACAGTTTCCTGCGGCTTTCTTTATTCGTTTTTTCATAAATCATGGGTTGCTGGAAATAACAAACCGGCCTCAATGGTACGTCATCCAGGGTGGCTCAAAACAATACCTTGAACCAATGAAGCAGGGCTATGCTGAGGGTATTCGACTGAATACCCCGGTAGAATCGGTATCGCGTATTGGCAACGGTGTGCAGATTACCACCAAGGCTTTTGGCAAGGAGATGTTTGATGCCGTTGTTATAGCTACTCACAGTGACCAGGCGCTTCGTCTATTGCAGGACCCCACCATTGAGGAAACCGAAGTACTCGGTGCCATTCCTTATCAGGGCAACCAGGCATTACTGCATACCGATAGTTCAGTCATGCCCAAGCGCTCACTGGCATGGGCTTCATGGAATTATCATATTGGCCAGTCTGAAGATAAAGTGACACTCAGTTACGATATGAATCGCCTTCAGAATATCCAGGCACCTGTGAATTTCCTGGTGACGTTGAATAATGCAGAAACCGTCGATCCTGATAAAGTAATCAAGGAACTGTATTATGAGCATCCGCTTTATACGGAAAAGTCAGTAAATGCTCAAGCACGGCGCCATGAAATCAGCGGTTGTAACCGTACTTTCTATTGTGGTGCTTACTGGGGCAATGGTTTTCATGAAGATGGTGTGGTCAGCGCTCTCAAGGCAGTTGAGGAATTCAAGGAGTTAGAGCATGAACTCATGTCTTTATCACGGGCAAGTTAGGCACTCGCGTTACCTGCCCAGAGAGCATTCATTCAGATACCGGTTGTTTCAGTTCTATCTAGACCTGGATGAGATTGATTCTGTGCTGGACAAGCTTTGGTTGTGCTCATCAAAAAGGCCGGCCTTGGTACGTTTTAAACGCAGTGATCATCTGGGAAACAGTGATACATCATTGAAACGCGCTGTTCATCAGAAAGTAATGGAGCTGGGCGGACCCGAGATTAACGGCCGTATTTGTTTATTAACTAATTTGCGATATTGGGGAGTTGGCTTTAATCCGGTCAGTTTTTATTTTTGCCATGATGAACAGGGTCAATTACAGGCAGTGCTTGCTGAAGTAAACAATACTCCCTGGGGTGAGCAGCATTGTTACCTCATTCCGGTAATTAACGATGATGTAATTATCCGTCACCAGCAAGCTAAAGAATTCCATGTTTCCCCCTTTATGGACCTGGATATGGATTATCGCTGGACATTGACGCATCCGCAAAAGCGGGTGTTAGTTCATATCGAGAACCAGCGAGGCAACGAACGCCTTTTTGATGCGACCCTGATTATGAAAAGAGAGCCTTTGACAGGTAAAAACCTGCTACGACTGCTAGCCAGCTTTCCTATGGTGACACTCAAGGTATTCAGTGCAATCTATTTTGAAGCACTCAGGCTCTGGTTGAAAAAAATACCCTTTTATCCTCACAGCAAATCACAGGAGGCGCCCATAGAGGCGAATAAGTAATCATGACAACGACGATTGTACCTTCTAACGAGAAACTTGATGATATGTCTGCTGACAGTTGGTTAAGTCGTATCGCAAGAAACCTGGTGTTGAAGCAACTGGCTACTATCAAAGATGGCAGGCTGCTGATACGCGAGGGAAGTAATGTCGTGACGATCGGAGAGACCTCCAGTCAACTTCCTCATCCGATTGAGCTGCGAATTGTAAATCCAGCTGCGTGGATTGATTTTGCGTTCGGTGGTTCCACCGCGGCGGGTGAGTCTTATTTCAGGGGCAACTGGGATTGCGAAGACCTCACTTCCCTTGTCAGGCTTTTTATACGTAACCGTCATCTGCTGGAAAACTTTGATAGTCGAAAAAACCGCTCCATGAAGATTGTTCGACAGTTAGGCTACTGGCTCAGGCGTAATACCCGGCAGGGAAGTCGGCGCAATATTCAGGCTCACTATGATATTGGTAATGATCTTTTTAGTCTGTTTCTTGATAATTCGATGATGTACTCCAGTGCTTACTATGCCGACCAGAATACTTCACTGGAAGAGGCAGCCATCGCCAAGCTTGATCGTGTGTGCCGCAAGCTTGAGCTCAAACCAGAGCATCATCTCCTGGAGATTGGTACTGGCTGGGGCGGAATGGCCATGCATGCGGCAAAACATTATGGCTGCAGGGTAACGACTACCACCATTTCCCGCGAACAGTATGAGCTGGCCAAACATCGCATCGAAGAGCAGGGCCTGTCTGATCGCATTGAAGTCTTATTCGAAGACTATCGCGATCTTGAAGGACGCTATGATCGTATTGTTTCCATTGAAATGGTGGAGGCTGTCGGGCATCAATATATGAAGCAATACTTCAGGCAGTGCAGTCATTTGCTCAAAGATGATGGTCGTATGCTGCTGCAAGCCATCACTATGACTGATCAACATTACCAGGAGGCACTGCGTGATGTGGACTTTATTAAGAAGTATATCTTTCCAGGTGGTTTTCTGCCTTCCATTACCGCGATGGCCGATGCACTAACAGAATCGACCGATCTTAAAATCACTCATCTTGAGGATTTAGCCTACCATTATGCTCGCACACTTAATGACTGGCGTAAGGCTTTCTGGAGCAATATCGATCAGGTTCAGAGACTTGGCTACTCGAACGAGTTTATTCGACTATGGGATTTTTACCTGTGTTACAGTGAAGGTGGCTTCCTTGAACGTCATTGTGGTGTTGTGCAGATGCTGCTGACAAAACCAGAAGACATCCCCGCGGATGTCAGCTACTGATCATCGCAGTCTGTTTGAGGAGAAAAGACCTTGGAAGATTTTAATGGCAGAGTGCTGATTGTTGAAGATAACAAGGATATAGCACTACTGTTGGTTGATTTTTTTAGCGATCGTCAACAGATTGTAGACTATGCTCATGATGGCTTGAGCGGGCTACATTTGGCGGCAAGTAATGAGTATGATGCGATTATTCTTGATCTCTCGCTGCCGGGGGTTGATGGGCTCGAGCTGTGCCGTCAGCTGCGCACTGTGAAACATTCTGATGTGCCCATTCTGATGTTAACTGCGCGTGATACCCTTGATGATAAACTCACTGGTTTTTCAGCCGGAGCGGATGACTACCTGGTCAAACCATTTGAATTGCAGGAAGTTTATGCCCGTATACAGGCACTTTGGCGGCGCTCTAAACAGAGTGTAAAATCAATGTTGAAAGTCAGTGACCTGATCCTCAACCGTGAAACAAGAGAAGTACGTCGTGGAGATATTGTTATTACTCTGAATCCGATTCCTTTCAAAGTTCTCCAGCTGCTGATGGAGAATTCTCATCGGGTAGTTACTCGGCGTGAAATAGAATCCCAGGTGTGGGGGGATGAAGCGACAGACAGTGATGCCTTGAGAACGCATATATCCGCATTACGTAACGCCATAGATAAACCCTTTAGCAATAAACTGTTGCATACCATGCACGGCATTGGTTACCGACTCTATAATGATGCCATCAGTGATAACTTCAACAGTCAATGATAAGAAGATCTGAGCGTTTACAACGTCTATTACTCCAGGCTATTTTTATCTTTATAACCGTGCTCATCAGCGTGATGGCGATTGCATGGGTATTGCAAAAAATACTCGTCAAAGAAGCGCTTGAACTGGAGGCAGAATCATTTATCAATTCCTACCAGTCAGATAGTGACTTTCCCTTGCCCAGAACCCGAAACCTAGTGGGCTATCTTGTTGATAAACAGGGCAAAGGCAATTTGCCGGAAAACCTAAAACCATTGCAGCCTGGTCTGCATATCGAAGTTGTTCCAGTGCCTGGTGGCAGACCCATGCCGGTCTATATAAAAGAATTTAGCCAGGGGCGTCTTTACCTTGTATTCGCAGGATACAATGTCAATCGTCTCGTTGGTCTTTTTGGCGTATTGCCGGTTATCATTTTACTGATCATCGTTTATGCAACCAGTTGGGTTGCCTACAGCCTGAGTTCCAAGGCTGTTTCACCCGTGATGCGAATCGTAAAGCGCTTAAGGAATTTTTCTCCGCAAGATGAGGGCCTGACCTTGCCCACTGAAGGACTTCATGGTGAAACACGTGAACTGGTGCTGGCACTGGATGAATACAAGCAGCGGCTGGAAGAGATGCTTGAGCGTGAAAGGCGCTTTACCTCGGATGTCAGTCATGAATTGAGGACACCGATAACTATCATTGATGGTGCTGCGCAGTTCCTGGAGGCAGAACAGAAAATTTCTGCCAAGGGTCTGGAAAGATCGAAAATGATTCGCCGCGCCTGCCGGGATATTTCTGAATTGATCGATGCTTTTTTAATACTGGGCAGAGAGCCTGAGAAACTCAGCGAAGAAGATTGCGTTGATCTTTCAGACATTATTGAAGATGAACTGACGAAACTCATGCCGCTGCTCAATGAAAAACAGCTGGAGTTTAATGTTGTCAACGAAAGTAAACTCTGCCTACCGGTTAATCGCAGGATGATTCAAATTGTTATTAGTAATTTATGCCGCAATGCGATCAATTACTCTGAATCAGGCATTATCCAAATCACTGTTGATGATTATGGTCTGAAAGTTGAAGACTCTGGTACAGGTATCGACGAAAAATTAATACCGCACATCTTCAATCGACATGTGCGTGGGCGCGGTGTGCAGCAGGCAGGTGAAGGCCTGGGCCTGAATATCGTTAAACGATTATGTGATATAAACCAGTGGCAGATTAATATTCTTAATCGTGATGAAGGCGGCGTTTGCGTAACTGTTCGCATGAAAGATTGAGCATTATTTTCACCATTTGATGAAATTTTGACATTCCCTTGAACTATTTTTGAAGCGATTATCTATAGACTCTTATCCAAGGTAGATCAGAGAAAGAAAACTCCAATGAAATCATTCAAATTAATCTTTATATTCCTAGCTTGCCTGCTGTTTGGTTCATCGAGCTTTGCCACACTGTTAACACAACCACAGCAGGTGATTGAAAGCACATCAAATGAAATGAAGCAGCTCATGCTGAGTGAAAGTCATTTGATTGACTCAGACCCCAACTATTTTTATACGCTGGTAGATAAAGTATTCACCCCTTACATTGATCTCGACCGTATATCTGCCATGGTTCTGGGTCGTTCCTGGAGACAGGTCAGCAATAATGATCGACAGGCCTTCAAGCAGGAATTTAAAAGAATGCTTGTTCGTTCCTATGCGACAGCCTTCAGAAGCCAGTCTGATTGGGAAATAAGCTATCTTCCTTCAAGGCCGGGAAACAAGCCAAATGATATTTTAGTCAGAACCAAGGTAGCTAACAGTGGGCAGCCTTTGAAAATAGACTATCGCATGCGCAATATTGGCGAAGGCTGGAAGGTCTATGATGTAAAAATTGAAGGGATCAGCCTTGTCACGAATTACCGCAGTAGTTTCAAAAAGATTATAAGAACCTCAGGTGTCAGAGGTTTGATAGATAACCTGAATGAAACTAATGATAAAAAGGAAATGATTGATTCTTAAATAATACCGGATCCGACAACCCAATAACCAGCTTCCGATTATTGGGTTGCATAAATGACATTGGCATACATTGTTGACATTGTCGGTCAAAACTTTTAATTGAGAATGATGCCAATAGTATTCATTCCTTCTATCTATTTTTTATTTGTCTCCAAATAACAATGGCTTAAATCTGTTTATAGTATTTTCCTGTCTCTTGGCACAAAGACTGCTCTAGCAATATCAAACGTATACAGGTTTTGCATCTGGTTTCCGTAGCAAACTTAAGTAGTAAAACCATTACGTCTGATTCCAAAATATATTCAACTTGCTGGAGAGTAGTAAATGACTGTCAAAAGCCTGAATGATCCATTCGACCCCAACAAAAGTCTCGTTCATGAGAAGGGTTGCGAATGCAGTAGCTGTCAATCTAAATCGCACGAAGTTTCAATTTCTACATTAATCGATGAAAAACCTGAAATACAGGTAAAAAAACTGGCTGAAAGTGTTGGGCCGGAAAATGATGTATTGGCATCAACTGATGACATGATGGATCGCGCGATTGAGAGCGCCGTGGTTCGTTCTATATTCGGGCATGATGAAATGAGCCGCCGATCATTTCTCGGTCTCGTCGGCGCCGGTACTGCTGCCGGTCTGCTCGGCTCATTCTTTCCAATGGAAGAAGCCAAGGCGGCAATCAAGGAAACGGCCGGCAAGTTGGAAAAAACCAAGCTCAATGTTGGTTTTGTACCGATCACCTGTGCTACCCCCATCATCATGGCTCATCCGATGGGCTTTTATGCCAAGCATGGTCTCGATGTCGAAGTAATCAAGACAGCAGGCTGGGCTGTTGCGCGAGACAAGTCCCTTTCAAAGGAATATGACGCATCTCACATGCTGACACCGATGCCACTGGCAATGACCATGGGGGCCGGTTCTTCAGCCAAGCCATACTTGATGCCTGCTGTTGAAAATATTAATGGCCAGGCAATTGTGCTGCATGTTGACCATAAGGACAAACGTGACCCTAAACAATGGAAAGGTTTCAAGTTTGGTGTTCCATTTGAATATTCCATGCATAACTTCCTGTTACGTTACTACGTGGCAGAGCATGGCCTTGATCCGGATAAGGATATCCAGATTCGTGTTGTGCCACCACCGGAAATGGTGGCTAACCTGCGCGCCGGAAACCTTGATGGTTATTTGTCTCCGGATCCTTTCAACCAGCGTGCTGTGTGGGAAAAAGTTGGATTCATTCATACACTGACTAAAGACATCTGGGAAGGTCACCCATGTTGTGCTTTTGCCTGCTCACAGGAATTTGCAACTGAAAACCCCAATACCTATGGTGCATTGTTGCGATCAATAATTGATGCGACTCAATATTCAGCCAAGCAAGAAAATCGCAAAGAAATCTCGGAGGCAATTGCACCAAAGAATTATCTCAATCAACCCGTTCCAGTCATTCAGCAGGTACTAACCGGGCGTTATGCTGATGGACTTGGCTCTGTGCAGAATGTTCCAGATCGTATCGATTTTGACCCATTTCCGTGGCATTCAATGGGGGTCTGGATCCTGACACAGATGAAACGCTGGGGTTATGTCAAAGGTGATGTCGATTACAAAAAGATCGCGGAGCAGGTGTACGTTGCATCAGATGCCGCCAAGGTAATGAAAGATCTTGGTTACACGCCGCCTTCTAAGACATATGAAAACTATACCATCATGGGTAAGGAGTTCGATTACACCAAGCCCGAGGAGTACGTCAAAAGTTTCGCGATCAGGAGAACGTGATGATCAAGTCCCTGCAGTTTAGGGCGTTCATATTATCGGTTAGCCTGTTGGTGCTCTTCCTGGGAACCTGGGAAGCGCTCAACAAGGCGCCGGTTGATACAGAACCCATGTCTGAATATGAGCTACTCATGGGAGGTGCGTCCCAGGAGGCCAGGGTGCCACCTCCTTCAGATGTTCTCAGTCTGGCCTACAAGGAACTAAGTGATCCATTCTATGATGCCGGTCCTAATGACAAAGGGATTGGTATTCAGCTTGGTTATTCCATCTATCGTGTGTTAACCGGTTTTATTCTAGCGGCACTAGTTGCATTACCCATCGGTTTCCTGGTTGGTATGTCACCGTTGATGCACAAAGCATTAAATCCATATATTCAGGTTCTTAGGCCTATTTCTCCGCTGGCCTGGATGCCGTTGGCTTTGTTTATCATCAAGGACTCTGAAACCTCTGCAATTTTTGTGATCTTTATCTGTTCCATTTGGCCAATGCTGATCAATACCGCTTTCGGTGTCGCCAACGTACGACAGGATTGGATTAATGTTGCAAGAACTCACGAGTTAAGCCCAATAAAAACTGCGTTGCAGGTAGTACTGCCTGCGGCTGCTCCAACCATACTGACTGGTATGCGTATTTCAATTGGTATCGCCTGGCTTGTCATTGTGGCTGCAGAAATGCTGGTAGGTGGTACTGGTATTGGTTACTACGTCTGGAATGAATGGAATAACCTGGATCTGTCCAGTGTGATTTTTTCAATCTTGATGATTGGTATTGTTGGCATGATGTTGGATTTAGGTCTCGGCAGCATCAGTAAACTGGTTGCATACGAAGAGTAGAGGAGC
>JABDQZ010000003.1 GCA_013041975.1 Gammaproteobacteria bacterium | reverse complement strand
CCAGCGATGCCTCCAATGCCAAAGATGGCGGCTCCAGCAGCGCCTGAAATGAAAGCAGCTCCAGCGATGCCTGAAATGCCAAAGATGGCGGCTCCAGCAGCGCCTGAAATGAAAGCAGCTCCACAGGCTCCAAAAGCAGCAGCCGAGTTTAAGGCACCAGTGTCTCATGAAGAGCGTATGGCCAAGCATGAAGAGATGATCAAGGCGATGGAAGCACGTCGTGCCGAGCAGAAAAAAGCGATGGAAGCCCGCCGTGCCGAAATGCGTAAGCAGATCGAAGCACAGCGCGCTGAAGCCATGAAAAAATTTCAGAGTGCTGAAGTAAGCAAAGATATCTAATTTTATCTAGTTATTCTGCTTTAATAAAAGCGCGTATGGTTGATGCCATACGCGCTTTTTTATTTTTCATTATAAATATAACAACTTTAAATCGTCCGCTTTTTAAATATTGACTATTGTAAATGTAAATAATGTTGCAAAGCGTGGTATACTCCCGCGAATTTTCGAACTGAATAATTACCCAGACAATTTGAGCTATTAAAATGGTTGAAAACAACGATATTGATCCACTCGAAACACAGGAATGGCTGGAGTCTCTGGCGTCTGTCATTGAAAATGAAGGCCCGGAACGCGCGCATTTCATTATTGAAAAACTCATTGATACGGCGCGTCGTTCAGGCGCTTATCTGCCGTATAAAGCCAATACTGCTTACGTTAATACCATACCTGCCTGTAACGAAACGTCATTTCCAGGTGACAAGGCAATGGAGCGTCGTATTCGCTCCCTGATTCGCTGGAATGCCATGGCGATGGTTGTGCTGGCAAATCGAATCAGCACTGAACTGGGTGGTCATATTGCAAGTTTCGCTTCCAGTGCGACATTGTATGATGTGGGCTTCAACCATTTTTTCCATGCACGCTCGGAAAATCATGGTGGTGACCTGGTCTTCTTCCAGGGGCATTCCGCACCCGGTGCTTATGCCAGGGCCTACCTGGAAGGCCGTCTGAATGAAAAGCAGCTGGTGCATTTCCGTCAGGAAATCGATGTCGAAGGTCTGTCATCTTATCCACTTCCTTGGCTGATGCCAGATTTCTGGCAGTTCCCTACCGTTTCAATGGGACTGGGGCCTTTGATGGCTATCTACCAGGCGCGTTTTATGCGTTACCTGGAGCACAGGGAACTGGTTGATACCTCAAATCGCAAGGTATGGGCCTATATGGGTGATGGTGAAATGGATGAGCCTGAGTCACTTGGAGCGATTTCTCTGGCTTCCCGTGAAAATCTCGATAACCTGGTTTTTGTGGTGAACTGTAACCTGCAACGTCTCGATGGCCCGGTTCGTGGAAATGGCAAGATCATTCAGGAACTGGAAGCCGTATTCCGTGGTGCAGGCTGGAATGTCATCAAGGTAATCTGGGGTTCACACTGGGACAGGTTGCTTGCCAATGATAAGGATGGCCACCTGACCAGTCGCATGATGGAAGCTGTCGATGGTGACTACCAGGCCTACAAGGCCAAGGGCGGTGCCTATACCCGTAAACATTTCTTTGGTGCCTATCCTGAGCTCGAAGAAATGGTTGCCAATATGTCGGACGAAGACATCTGGCGTCTGAATCGTGGTGGTCATGATCCAGTCAAGGTTTATGCGGCTTATGCCGAGGCAATGAAAAGCAATGGCAAACCGACCGTCATTCTCGCCAAGACGGTAAAAGGTTACGGCATGGGTGAAGCCGGTGAAGGTCAGAATATTACTCACTCGCAAAAGAAAATGGGCGAGAAGGCACTGCGCCAGTTCCGTGATCGTTTCAATATTCCTTTGTCAGATGATCAACTGGAAGAAATGCCGTTTTACAAACCGTCTCCAGACAGCCCTGAAATCAAATACCTGAAAGAACGTCGTGAAAGTCTTGGTGGACCCCTGCCTGTACGTTACGATGATGCACCAACCCTGGATATTCCTGCACTGGAGACCTTCAAGGCATTGCTTGATGGCAGCGGTGAACGTGAAATGTCTACCACGATGGCGTTTGTACGTTTTGTGGGTACCCTGATACGCGATAAAAACATCGGCAACAACGTTGTACCGATCGTGCCTGATGAGGCGCGCACCTTTGGTATGGAGGGCATGTTTCGCCAGCTTGGTATCTATTCCAGTAAAGGCCAGCTGTATGATCCGGTCGATTCTGACCAGGTCATGTATTACAAGGAAGACAAGAAAGGACAAGTCCTGCAGGAAGGGATTAACGAAGCAGGAGCGATGTCTTCGTGGATCGCAGCGGCCACTTCCTATTCCAATCATGGTCGCATGATGATTCCTTTCTATATTTATTATTCCATGTTTGGTTTCCAGCGTATTGGAGATCTGGCATGGGCAGCAGGTGATATGCAGGCACGAGGTTTCATGATTGGTGGAACCGCCGGTAGAACCACACTGGCAGGTGAGGGCCTGCAACATCAGGACGGTCACAGCCTGATTGTTGCCGGAACCATTCCAAACTGTGTTGCCTATGATCCTGCTTTTGCCTATGAACTGGTGGTGATTTTGCATGATGGCATGAAACGTATGTATGAAAACAAGGAAAATGTTTTCTATTACGTCACTGCCATGAATGAAAACTATGTGCAGCCTGCAATGCCTGAAGGTGCTGAGGCAGGTATCAAGAAAGGGCTGTACCTGTTGCAGAAAGGTTCACGCAAGAAGAAGCGCGTCCAGTTGCTTGGTGGAGGCACCATCCTGCGTGAAGTAATCGCAGCAGCAAAAATGCTGGAAGACGACTTTGGTATTGCAGCAGACGTGTGGAGCGCGACCAGCTTCAACGAACTGCATCGGGAGGGTATGGATGTTGAACGCTGGAACATGCTGCATCCCGCAAAGAAAGCCAAGGCGAGCTATGTAGAGCAAACACTCTCAGGTACCAGCGGCCCAATCGTTGCGGCAACCGACTACATGCGTTCCTATGCAGAACAGATTCGCCCTTACCTGGGTGACAAACATTTCGCGGTACTGGGTACGGATGGTTTTGGTCGCAGTGATATGCGCTCCCAGTTACGCAAGTTCTTCGAGGTCAGCAGTCCTTATGTCGTTGTTGCGGCACTCAAGGCATTGGCAGATGAAGGTGAGATTGAGGCCAAGGTCGTGACTGAGGCGATCAAGAAGTACCGCATCGATCCTGAAAAGCCAAACCCAACAACCGTTTAAGTATCCGGAGACACAAATGGCAGTAGAAAAAGTAATTGAATTGCCGGATATCGGTGATTTTCCCAGTGTAGAAGTCATTGAAGTACTGGTTTCCGTTGGAGACACGGTAGCAGAGGAAGATTCACTGGTCACACTGGAAAGCGACAAGGCAACGATGGAAATACCTTCGCCGGAAGCCGGTGTTATCAAGAAGGTTGAAGTCTCTGTAGGCGATAAAATTAGCCAGGGAGATGCCGTGGTATTGCTGGAACTGGCTGATGCAGAAGCTGCTGCACCTGCTCCAGCTGAAAAAGAGCCTGAGCCTGTGGTTGATGCGCCTGCAGAAAAAGTTGAACCGGCCGCGCAACCAGTTAATAAAGCATCATCTGGGATTTCATCAACTCCGACGGATACCTGTGAGGAACCCGTTCCTGCGCTAGAAAGGACAGGAAAATCGCATGCCAGTCCTGCAGTGAGAAGGTTTGCCAGAGAACTTGGTGTTGATCTTGATAGAGTAACCGGTACTGGCCCGAAGAACAGAATTCTCAAGGAAGATGTGCAGAATTTTGTCAAGCAAACCATCAATGCACCACGCTCTGCGGCTGGTTCCGGCCTGGCGCTGAACCTGGGTGAAGCTCCGCAAATTGATTTTGCCAAATTCGGTGAAATCGAAGAACAGCCGCTGGGGCGTATCAAGAAAATCAGTGGCGCGCACCTGCATCGCAGCTGGGTCAGTGTGCCTCATGTGACACAGTTTGACGAAACCGATATCACGCACCTGGAAAATTTCCGCAAGGACCAGAAAGACTATGCGGCCAAACAGGATATCAAACTGACCTTTATGCCGTTCTTGATGAAAGCCTGCGCTGCTGCGTTGAAAGCTTATCCGCAATTCAACAGCTCCCTTTCTGCCGACAGTGAAAGCCTGATCATGAAAAAATATGTCCATATCGGTGTGGCGGTTGATACGCCCAATGGACTGATGGTTCCGGTTATCCGCAATGTCGACAAGAAAGGTGTATTCCAGCTTGCGGCGGAATTAACGGAAATCAGTGCCAAAACCCGGGAGGGCAAGTTGTCGCCAGCAGAAATGCAGGGTGGTTGTTTTTCAATCTCCAGCCTGGGCGGTATTGGAGGCACGCAGTTCACCCCTATCGTAAACGCTCCCGAAGTGGCCATTCTTGGTGTATCACGTGCCGAGATGAAACCGGTATGGAATGGCGAAGATTTTGATGCACGTCTGATGATGCCGTTCAGCCTTTCCTACGACCATCGTGTGATTGATGGTGCTGAAGGTGTGCGCTTTACCACTTACCTGGGGCAGTTGCTGGGTGATATACGCAAACTGCTACTCTAGTTGTCATTTCGAGCTTGTCGAAAAACCTGAAGATCTGTCGTTATACTTGAGATGAGTTTCAGGAATTCAACAGAGTGCCCTGTAAAGTTTTAATACGTAATATTACGCATGATATTAGGCTCATTTTGAGCTAGTGTTTATTCTCAGAACAAATTATTTCGGAGTGGATAATGGGAAAAACAGTTGAAGTCAGGTTGCCGGATATCGGTGACTTTGATCAGGTTGATGTGATTGAAGTACTGGTGGCTGAAGGCGATAGCATAGAAGCCGAAGCTTCAATGATCACCCTGGAATCTGACAAGGCCACCATGGAAATCCCCAGCCCTCATTCCGGTGTTGTCAAAAAGCTGAAAGTCGCTGTGGGTGACAAAATTGCTGAAGGTGCTGTCGTCCTTGACCTGGAAATCGAAGAAGCAGCTGAAGACCTGGCCTCAGAGGCCCCCGCAGAACAACCGCCTGCCGCGGCCCAGGAAACAGTCAAAGAAAGTCAGCCTGTCAATCAGGGCGAAGCTGATTACCATGCAGAAGTGCTGGTGCTCGGTGCAGGTCCCGGTGGCTACACTGCAGCGTTCCGTGCTGCTGACCTTGGCAAGAAAACGGTTCTTATCGAAAAATATTCTGATCTTGGCGGCGTCTGCCTGAATGTTGGCTGTATTCCATCAAAAGCTTTACTGCACACCGCAGATATTATCAATGAGGCGCAAGAAATTGCTCATATGGGGATTACTTTTGCCAAGCCGAAAATTGATCTGGACGCGGTAAGAGACGGTAAAGAAAAGGTAGTGAAAAAACTCACTGGTGGTCTGGGTGCGCTTGCCAAACAACGCAAGGTCGAAGTCATTACCGGTCTTGGGCAGTTCTCGGGTCCGAACAGTATGAGCGTAGCGACAGCTGATGGTGACAAGACGGTCAGTTTCGATCATTGCATTATCGCCTGTGGTTCCAGTGCCGTAAAAATACCTTCATTTCCGAATGATGACCCGCGTCTCATAGATTCAACCGGTGCACTGGCGCTGGAAAATATTCCACAAAAGATGCTGGTTATCGGTGGCGGTATTATTGGTCTGGAAATGGCAACAGTTTATTCAGCTTTTGGCAGTGATATTGATGTTGTTGAATTACAACCCGGCCTGATACCCGGTTGTGATCGTGATCTTGTGCGTCCTTTACAAAAACGTTTGCAACACAAGGTTAACAGCATCATGCTGGAAACCAGCGTAACTGAAATAAAGGCGCAGAAAAATGGACTGAAAGTCAGCTTTGACGGCAAGAATGCACCTGACAAGGCACAGCTTTACGACAAGGTACTGGTTGCGGTCGGACGCTCTCCTAACGGTAACAGGATCAATGCCGGGGCGGCAGGTGTGAATGTCGATGAGCGTGGCTTTATTGCAGTCGATGAACATATGCAGACCAACGTAGCGCATATCTATGCAATTGGTGATGTGGTGGGTAACCCCATGCTGGCCCACAAGGCCACGCATGAAGCCAAGGTCGCTGCAGAAGTTATCGCCGGTCACAAATCACTGTTTGATCCGTTGACCATTCCTTCGGTTGCCTATACCGATCCGGAAGTCGCGTGGATGGGGCTGACTGAAACAGATGCCAAAGAGCAGGGTATTGAATACGAAAAAGGACTGTTCCCATGGGCAGCTTCCGGGCGTGCTTTGGGTGTGGGGCGCGATGAAGGTATGACCAAGCTGCTGTTTGATCCTGAAACGAAACGTATTATTGGTGCCGGTATTGTCGGCGTCAGTGCGGGTGAACTGATTGGAGAAACCGTGCTGGCATTGGAGATGGGTGCTGATATGGAAGATATCGGCCTGACCATTCATCCGCATCCAACACTGAATGAAACCATTTGTTTTGCAGCGGAGATGGCTGAAGGTTCGATCACCGATTTAATGCCGCCCCGTAAACGCAAAAAGTAGTGCCCCTTGATCTGAACTACCGTGAACTGGCCTCCGAATCATCAAGACGCCCTTTGATGATGTTGCATGGACTGTTTGGCGCTGCTTCCAATCTGCAGGTCGTCGGTCGCCAGATCGCCAGACACAGACCGGTCATTCTTCCAGATTTGCGTAATCACGGTCGCAGTCCACATGCTGACGATGTTTCCTATCAGGCAATGACTGAAGATATTCTGCACTTAATGGATGAACGTGGTTGTGATCATGTTGATCTTCTGGGGCATAGCATGGGTGGCAAGGTCGCCATGTGGCTTGCCCTGAATTATCCAGAGCGCGTCAATCATTTGATTGTTGCCGATATTTCACCCGTCACCTATCCAAACCGTTTTCAGCAGATTATCAAGGCGATGCAGACTGTCGATCTCGATCATCTGGGTAATCGTCAACAGGCAGACGATTATCTTGCTCAATACCTTTCTGATGCCGCCTTGCGAGGCTATCTGTTACAGAATCTTGTAAATGCGAACGGACAATGGTCATGGCGTATTAACCTGGATCAACTGGCCGGTAATATCGAATGTATCATGGAGTTTCCGCAAACCTCAGCAGAGTATGCAAAACCGGTTTTGTTTCTCAAGGGTGAAAACTCTGACTATATCTCACAAGCCAATGAAGAGGCGCTCTACCGATTGTTTCCCCTGGCGGAAATCAAGACTATTCAGAATGCCGGGCACTGGGTGTATGCTGAACAGCCAGAGTCTTTTACCGATAGGGTTTGCAATTTTTTGTCTCCGGCCTGAACAGCAGCATGATTGAAGATCTACGTAGAGTACTTCCACTTCGATTACAGATTACAACGCTGTTTCTGTTTTTCATGTGGCTGTTCTTCCAGGCTTACCAGCCCTGGCAGGCGATTGATGAAGACCTGCTCTACAACACCGGTGCTTTTGATAATGTTACGGACCTTTCAGGCTGGGTTCGCGAACATGGTCGTGTGCAGTGGAGTGACGATACCGGTTATGTTTCATTAACCTCTACCTCGCGTCTTCGGTTTCAGTTGCCGGTAACTACAGGTGATCTGCTGCTTAGTTCAGGCAAAATCAAGACCACGCAGTTAAAAAGGGCGCGCAAGCCCTGGGATGCCGCACGTATCATGGTTTATTTCGAGGATGAAAAAGGCAGAATACAGTGGTCACACCCTCATGACGTTGGCTACATGTCAGGTGATCGTGACTGGCAACTTTATACCGTGGCGATTGATGTGCCTTCATTTGCTCATAAGGGATGGCTGGAACTGGCCCATTATGGCAAAAGCGGTATTGCCAGTTTTGATGAGATTTCCGTAAAGCCTGCGGTGTGGAAACAAACCTACAGTCATTGGCAGATGTTTTTTGGTATGTTCTGGGCTTCCATCATGATGTGGCTGGTCTTGAATACCCATTTCTGGACATTGCCATGGGGAAAGCCGCTGATGGCTGTTGGGCTGTTGATCATCATTGGTGTGACTTTGCCTCCAGCGACCATGTTCCAGGTTGCCAGTAGCGGGGCTGAATTCTCAAGGAAGGTTCTGGATACTGCCGAGGAAGTTTTTCCCAATCAGGCATCTCCTCCATCAGTCGCTACATCCATAGCAGCCAAGCCGTCTACTGAAACGATAAAGTCAGCCAGCCAGTCTGTCCCTGTGCAAATCGAAAAGCTGGCCAAAACTGAAAAATCGTTTCAGGCGCCCGATACAGATTCCCGGGTGAAGGTCAGTCCAGCTGACATACAGAAACTCGGTCACACCTTCCTGTTTGCCTGTCTGGGATATATAGCCTTCATTGGTTTTGCGAGAAAGGTGTCTCTCAAGGTGCTGTCCTATTCTCTGGTGTTATTTGCGCTGTCAACGGAGATTCTGCAACTGGTGGTTGATGGTCGCCTGTTTGGATTTGCTGACGCTTTACTGGATGTGCTTGGCATTTTTGCCGGAGCCGTGCTGGCATGGGTAATATTGCACATGCGCCAGCGAAGCAGTCTGATATAATCGCGCAATAGTTTTTTCCCGGAGTTTAAGAAAATGTCTTCAACTGAAGTAAACAAGGTTGTGCTTGCCTATTCCGGCGGGCTTGATACTTCCATCATTTTGAAATGGTTAAAGGATGTCTATGATTGCGAAGTGGTAACTTTTACCGCTGACGTTGGTCAGGGGGAAGAAGTGGAACCTGCGCGTGCCAAGGCCGAGGCGATGGGCATCAAGGAAATCTATGTTGAAGACCTGCGCGAGGAATTTGCCCGTGAATATGTGTTTCCCATGTTTCGTGCCAATGCCATTTATGAAGGCGAATACCTGTTGGGGACTTCCATTGCACGCCCATTGATTGCCAAACGCTTAGTGGAAATTGCCAACGAAACAGGTGCCGATGCCATTTCACATGGCGCTACCGGCAAGGGCAATGACCAGGTCAGGTTTGAACTGGGTGCCTATGCACTAAAACCTGAAGTCAAGATTATTGCACCATGGCGTGAATGGGATCTGTTGTCACGTGAGAAGCTGATGAATTATGCCGCAGAACATGGCATTGAAGTGGACTTTGCCAAACAAGGCAAGAAGTCCCCTTATTCCATGGACGCCAACCTGCTGCATATTTCCTACGAAGGCGACATTCTCGAAGATCCATGGGCAGAGCCTGAAGAGGATATGTGGCGCTGGACAGTATCACCGGAAGCTGCACCTGACGCTCCAACCTATATCGAACTGGAGTTTGAAAAGGGTGACATTGTGGCCATCGATGGTGACAGGCTTTCTCCAGCAGTCGTGATGGAAAAACTGAATAAAATGGGTGGTGAGAATGGTATTGGTCGTGATGATATCGTGGAAAACCGCTATGTCGGTATGAAATCTCGGGGCTGTTATGAAACGCCTGCAGGCACTATCATGCTAAAAGCACATCGTGCCATGGAGTCACTCACTCTGGACCGTGAAGCGGCACATCTGAAAGATGAATTGATGCCGCGATATGCCAAGCTGGTTTATAACGGTTACTGGTGGAGCCCGGAGCGTGAGATGCTGCAGGCTGCAATTGACCAGACCCAGCAGGTGGTTAACGGTTCAGTACGTCTGAAACTGTATAAAGGCAATGTCATTGTTGTCGGTCGTAAATCAGAATCTGACAGCCTGTTTGATGAGTCGATAGCAACTTTTGAAGATGATGCGGGTGCGTATAACCAGGCAGATGCAGAAGGCTTTATCAAGCTGAATGCGTTACGTTTAAAAGTCGCTGCCAACAGAAAGAAACGTTAATTAAAAAGATTTTGAATATGAGTAAGATACCAGCGCTGATAGGGTTATTGTTGCTTTACTTGACGGGTGCCAGCTTGCAGGCTGCCAAGGCACCTGCAATTGATACTGAGTATACTGCGGACAAGATTGCAGAAGACGTCTACGTTATACATGGCCCGCTGGAAACACCTAATCCCATAAATCAGGGTTTTATGAACAACCCGGGTATTATAATTACCGACGCCGGAGTTGTTGTTGTCGATCCGGGTGGTAGTGTGCAGTCTGGTGAAATGGTCATCAGCCATATTGAGAAACTCACTGACAAGCCGGTTGTAGCAGTATTTGATTCCCATGTTCATGGTGATCATTGGCTCGGAAACCAGGCATTCATGGAAAAATATCCTGAAGTAAAAATCTATGCCCATCATGAAATGATAAAGGCAGTCAAGCTC
>JABDQZ010000385.1 GCA_013041975.1 Gammaproteobacteria bacterium | reverse complement strand
GTTCAATGCGTTTCGTGATCCTTTTGTCATCCTGCTGGGCTCGGTGCCATTGGCCATGTTCGGTGCACTGGTGTTTACCGTATTGAAAATGCCTGATCCCAATATACCTTACTGGACAAGCAGTTGGACGACCACGATGAATATCTATGCACAGGTCGGCCTGGTCACGCTGGTAGGACTGATTGCCAAGAATGGTATTCTAATCGTGGAGTTTGCCAACAAGTTGCAGCTGCAGGGTGTCAATAAACTGGATGCTGTGCTGGATGCTTCGATGATTCGTCTGCGCCCGGTACTGATGACGTCAGTTGCCACCATCGCCGGGCATTTTCCCCTTGTGCTGGTCACCGGTGCAGGAGCAGCCGCACGAAACTCCATCGGCCTGGTATTGGTGGGAGGTATGGCTATCGGTACGCTGTTTACCCTGTTTGTGGTGCCGTCGCTGTATATGCTGATTGCCAAAGATCGCTCTGACGAAGTCAAGCAGGCAATTGATTAGTCACCATGGCCGTTGTCTGGCAACAGGAGAAGCAGGGGGTTTTATACCAGGTAAGGTCAGCTGGAAAAACCTTGCGCCTTTACACTGATGGTGTTTTGCATAGTCAATATAATCCCGGTCAGCCGGTAACCGGCCATGCCTGGGACTGGCTGATGTTGCCAGCTTTTTTTTACCCGGAAGATTCAATCAGACGTGTGTTGGTATTGGGTGTTGGCGGTGGTACCGTAATCCATCAACTTAATCACTTTATACAACCAGAAGAAATTGTCGGCGTGGAAATGTGTAAAACACATTTGTCGCTTGGTAAACGCTTCTTTGGCTTGAAAAAGAAAAATATCAAACTGCTTAATGCCGATGCCTTTGCCTGGCTGAATCGATATCAGGGTGAACCGTTCGATATGATTATTGATGATGTTTTTAGCGAAGCTGATGGTGAGCCGCTGGCGGTTTCATCCGCCGATAACAGCTGGTTTCAGTTGATGTTAAGACACCTCGACAGGGAAGGCGTGATTGTTAAGAATTTTATTGACAGAAAATCACTCAGGGAATCTATGCTGCTCACAAAAAAGCCCGGGCGTAAACGATTCAAGTCGATTTATCAGTTTGATAACCCGTTTAATGAAAACGTCGTTATAGCCTGTTCAAGAGCAAGGTTAAATTCCCGTTATTTCAGAAAAAGACTCATCGAAACCCCTGGGCTCAAGCCACAACAGAAAACCAGCCGCTTGCGTTACCGGCTGAGAACATTGTGAAACTTGCCATCGTCTTTATTGCGTGACCTATATTCCTGTTCTATATACAAAGTATGGATAGGTTAAAAAACGTTTTATTTTTTAAAGGTTTACATCAGGAAAATGTCTAAAGGAAAATCTCTTGTGCCGGTGGAACCCGGGCTGTCTGAAGCAATGCGTCGCTTCAGATTGTCTCCAGGTGAGTTGTATCATGCCAGTGAACTTGACCGCTTCGGTTTTGAATCCACTGCAGATCTCGAACCTCTGTCAACAACCATTGGGCAGAACAGGGCAATGGATGCGATCAATTTTGCGGTCGAAATGAAGCATGGCAGTTTTAATCTTTTTGTCATGGGGTCAAGTGGACTCGGTCGCCATGAGCTGGTAGGTGATGCGCTGCGAGAGCATGCCGAAAATGCCAGTCGCCCGGTGGATTGGTGTTACGTGTTCAATTACCAGAACCCCAATGAACCTCATATGCTCCAGGTTGCCCCCGGTATTGGTCGCAGTCTGCGCGCCGATATGCAGCAACTGGTGGAGGATTTACTGACTGTCATTCCGGCCGCATTTGAAGGCGAAGATTACAAGCAGCGTTACCAGGAAATCATTAACGGGATAAAAGACATTGAAAACAAGGAGGCTGATGCACTTGATGAAATTGCTCAACGTGATCATATCGTCCTGATGCACGGTCCTTCAGGTTTTACACTGACACCGGAAAAAGATGGCAAGAAACTGACCTCTGATGAATTTGATGCCTTGCCTGATGCAGAGCAGGAACAATTTCGCCACTCTCTTGCGGCTCTTAAGCAACGCGTAAAAGAAGCCATGGAAAAGGCGCCGGAATGGCAGCACGAACTGCAAAACCGTATCCGGCAAATTGATCGGGAAACCATGTCACTGACTGTCAGCCAGTATCTAAAGGGCCTTGAAGGAAAATACAACAAGTACAAGCAGATCCTGAAGTTCCTGGCAGAGCTTAAGGCTGACATTATTGAAAACCTCGACTGGTTTCGGAAAGTGGATGCAAGTGGAGAGCAGGTACTCACTTCAGATGAACCGGTTTTCAATCGTTACAAGGTCAACGTACTGGTTGATAATGCCGAAAGCCATGGTGCTCCCATCATTGTCGAAGATAATCCGACTTATCAGAATCTGATTGGCCGTATTGAACATGTCGCTCACATGGGAACCTTGCAAACTGACTTTACCCTGATCAAACCCGGAGCCTTGCATAAGGCCAATGGCGGTTATCTGGTGTTGGATGCGGAAAAGATTCTGAGTAATCCTTTTGCCTGGGATGGTTTAAAGCGTGTTTTGCGTTCAGGTGAAATTCGCATCGAATCTGTGGAACGCCAGTTAAGCCTGGTCAGTACGATTTCGCTTGATCCACAGTCAATACCTATCGACCTGAAGGTGGTTTTGATTGGTGGCCGGCAGCTGTATTACCTGCTTAAAGAATATGATCCTGAATTTGCCTTGCTATTCAAGGTTTCAGCTGATTTTTCCGAGGAATTTCCACGTGAAAATGATAACGAGCTGTTGTTCGCACGCTTGATTGCTACATTACAGCATCGTGAAGGTTTGCGGGAAATAGCTCGGGATGGTGTGGCGCGAATCATAGAGGAGAGTGCGCGTCGTACCTGGGATAACACCAAGCTTTCGTTACACATGGGAAGTTTGCTGGAATTGTTACGTGAAGCTGATTTTAAGGCAAAAGAACAAGACAGCATCATGGTCAGGCGTCAGGACGTGCAGGCCGCCATTGATGCGCAGAGACTCAGGTCAAACCAGTGGCAGGAAAAACTGCAGGAAGAAATGGTTGATGGTGTGTTGCGCATAGAGACCGAAGGCCGGCAGCTTGCGCAAGTCAATGGGCTCAGCGTGTTGTCGATGGGAGACTATGCTTTTGGTGCGCCTACCAAAATCACTGCCACCGCCAGGCTGGGTAATGGTGAAGTCATAGACATTGAACGTGAAGCCGAGCAGGGTGGAAATATTCACTCAAAGGGGGTGTTGATACTGTCTTCCTACCTTGCAGAACGCTATGCCAAGCATCAGCCCTTGTCTTTGAGTGCCAGTCTGGTTTTTGAGCAGACCTACAGTCATGTAGAAGGGGACAGTGCTTCAGCGGCCGAACTGTGTGCCCTGCTGTCTGCGATTGCCGATGTGCCGATAAAACAGTCACTGGCAATTACCGGTTCGATCAACCAGCACGGCCAGATTCAGGCTATTGGTGGCGTCTGTGAAAAGATAGAAGGTTTCTTCGATCTGTGTGTGGAACGAGGCCTAACGGGAGATCAGGGTGTCATTATTCCGCAGAGTAATGTGCGCCACCTGATGCTGAAAAAACAGGTTGTTGATGCGGTAAACGCCGGCGATTTTCATGTTTTTGCGGTCGATCATGTAG
>JABDQZ010000384.1 GCA_013041975.1 Gammaproteobacteria bacterium | reverse complement strand
CGCTTGGCGAGCTTGATGAGGCAGCCAAAATGTACCGGCAGGCAGCAGATTTACTGAAACAGCAGGGAAAGGTTGAGCAGGCAACGCAATTGCAAGAAGTCCTTGAGTCGATCAGGGTTATTCAAACTATTAATCAATAGGAGTGCTTTCTTAGATTCTGTTTTTTGTGGCTTATTAGCGGTTTCTGTGGTCAAACAGGAATAAAACGCATTTATAAATTGCTTATTATTAATCTACTATCTATATAAGTATGTTATGATATGCGTTAATGTGACGTTGTGCCCAATAGGTAGAAAACAGAATGCCCGAGACTACAAACCAGGAAGAGAATGCGCTGAATGACGATTTGCATCCGATTGCCGTTTCCAACGACAGGCTGGCCCAGGTCTTCGAATCCAGCGCTCGCCGCTGGGAATTAATCGTTTATCCATCCTTGTTTGCCTTCATTATCCTTGCGGCCTATGGTTTTTACCTGATTTTTAATCTTGCCAAAGACGTCCATTATCTGGCTATCAGTGTTGATACCAACATGACAGTTCTGGCGAGTAACATGCAATCAGTTTCAGACAATATGGGACAATTATCTGCCAATGTTCGCACCATGGCGGTGAGTGTTGAATCAATGAATCAGAAAGTTGGTACGCTCGAACCGATGCTTACGAATATTACATCCATGGAAAAGTCTCTGAATTCCATGACTTATGCAACGCATCATATTGGGCGTGATTTTTCCTATTTAAATCATAGCGTTGCCCGTCCAATGTCACGTATGAGTCAATTTATGCCGTGGTAGATGTCCCGAAGCTGATTGTTGCCATTTCCTCACGTGCTCTGTTTGATTTGACAGAGTCACACCAGATTTTCGAAGAGCAGGGCATAGAAGCCTACTGTAAATACCAGATTGAAAATGAAGAGGTTCCCCTCGATCCGGGTGTCGCTTATGCCCTGGTGACTAAGTTGCTGGGGTTGAACAAGGTGCTTGATGGCAAGGCTTCGGTTGAAGTTATTTTGTTATCACGTAACTCGGCAGATACAGGCTTGCGGATTTTCAATTCCATTGAGCATCATGATCTGACCATTACCAGGGCTGCTTTTACCGGGGGCGAAAATCCCTTTGCTTATGTCGCTGCATTGGGAGCCCAGCTGTTTTTATCAGCTGATTCGGAAGATGTCAGTCGCGCCCTGGAAGCCGGTATTGCCGCAGCCACACTGGTTCCATCGAAACACAATCAGGATAGCTATGCTTGTGAAGGTAGCGATGATCTATGTCAGCTTAGAATTGCCTTTGATGGTGATGCGGTGATTTTCTCTGATGAAGCAGAACAGGTTTACCGTTCCGGTGGACTGGAAGTTTTTGAGGCATCTGAAAGGGCTTCTGCACATGCGCCACTTTCCGGTGGGCCGTTCAAGCCGTTTTTGTCCATATTACATCAGTTTCAGTCCATTCTACCGCCCGAAAGTGCTCTGATACGAACAGCTTTGATTACGGCGCGAGGCGCACCGGCACATGAACGAGTCATACGTACTTTAAGGGCCTGGAATATCCGTATCGATGAGGCTTTGTTTCTTGCGGGAATGGATAAAGGCAAGTTTCTTGATGCTTTCGAGGCAGATATTTTCTTCGACGACCAGAAGGTGCATTGTGATTCAGCCAGCCAGCATGTACCTACCGGCCATGTACCGCATGGCATAGCTAACCGCTAATCCCTGTTTGCTCAGGCTGGAGCTGTTGCTTCGCTGCAGATTTCTGTTGCCGGCTCGTTGAGTGAATAGCCCTGGATATAGTTAATACCAATCTCCCATAGATCTGAGAGAAGGTCAGGTTCTTCTACACGCGTTGCAACTATTTTTATTTTGTTTTCGTAGGCGAAGTGGTTCAGTTCAATAAGCTTCTCTCTGTCTTGCTGGTTGTGCTGGATACTTTCCAAAATGGTAAAACGCAACTTGATAACATCAATGGGAATACGGTTGAGTAATTGCTCGGTATGCTTGCTATCTTCGTATTGATTAATGGCAATATTGCAGTTGATTTTTTTCAGACCCTGAATCAGCTTTTCAGCCGCCAGCATATGATCAATGATATCCGGAAAATTAAACTGGAAAGTTAACCAGATGCCTTTTGCATTTGTCTCACGAATACAGTCAACCACCCATAATAAAAGCGTATCATCGCGGATGGCACTTTCAGATAACTGAATAAAGAAGTTCATGCGACTGCCATGTCGTCGTTGACGGGTAATTTTTTCAATGGATTGTTTTATTACCCAGCGGTCAATACGACTCATCAGGCCATATTGGGCAGCCTGTTTTAGAAAATGAACAGGGCGGATTTCTTCATTATCGCTGTCAAGCAATCGAACAAGGACGGCATAATTTTCACTACTATCCCCCTGGATACTTACAATAGGCTGGTACACCAGTTTGAAGCGGTCATGATCCAGTGCATAGACAATAAGTTCTTTTAAATGAACAGTGTCATCAATAGTGGAAATTTCATCGCTTGCCTGAATATGTCTTGCCAGGTTTGCGTATGCCAGAAAACCATTGCCGCCATTTTCGTAGATATCCCGACACGCCTGATAGGCCTCGTTCAGAAGAAGGTTGCTGAATTGGTTCTGTTCAACATGTTCACTGATATCCGGCATGGACAAGCCAATACTCAGGGTTGGAGGAACAACATTTTCTACCAGTGAGTAAGCATGATGACTGATAGAACGAATCAGGTTTTCAGCAAGGTATTTTCCTTTCTGGGAATCTTCCGACTCAAGTAACAAGGTAAATGAATGATCCCCAAATCGATAAAGAATCATATCCTGCCTGACCAGGCTTTGCAGTAGTCCGGAAATTTCCTTGAGTATAAGATCGCTGGTTAACAATCCGTACTGTGTCTTTAGTTCCTCAAAACCATCAACCAGAATATACAGTAAAGAAAATTTATAGGCTTCCGGATCTTTGCTGTTTTCCCGATTTTCTAACTCCTGCATAAACCGGTGCCGACTATAGAGGCCGGTTTGTGGATCTTTATCACTGACAAGATTGAGTTTGTTTTGCAGTTCGAGATTTTCGATTTGTACCTGAAAGCAATTTTCTCCTTCATAAACAGCAGGAGAAAAAATCATACGTGCCTTGAAAACATCATCATCAGAACGAATACAATCGACTTCAATACTATGTTCAGTTGTAAGCTGAGCGGTAGACTTCAGAAATTGTTTCAAGTAATTATGGTAGTTACCGGCAACAAGGTCCATTATAGGCTTGGCTGCCAGTTCATCTTCCTCGGTATAACTGAACACTGACATGTAGGCCTGATTGACGTGCATGTGCATGCCATCCTGGATATAGGCAATAGCTTCTTCGGAACTATCCAGCAGGCTGTTGTAGCGGTTTTCCGATTCGGTAAACCGTTTTTCCAGTTCAAAAAACTGGCGACTGGTTTTTAGGGTATCAATTTCTCGGCTAGCAATCACTAGAAGCCTGTCGATATCATGTGTCTGAAAAATATCCCGGGCACCATATGGATAATACTTTTTCAATAAAGGGGTATAGGCATTTTCATCACTGGCGATAATGATTGGCGAAATATTTTTTTCGCTTTCCAGGCAATGGAAGAAGAAATCGTTCTGTTCATCAGTGCCTGAATGGAAAATTATCAGGTCATAATGACTGGAATGGTTAATTTCATTACAGCCTGGTTCAATGATTACAGTTTTATCATTGATTTCAGAATACTGTAAAGCTAGTGATCTGATCCACTGATTGGCTATTTTGCTGTTATCACTGACGACGAGCAGTGAAATCATCAGGCTTCCCGGGATTTCATTGCGGCAACCGGGGTGATTTTATATTGACTGAACAAGCCAGTAGACTCAACCAGACTAATCAATTTTGTTCTTTCTTCATTATCGTGATCATCTTTCTGAATAAGTGTATCTCCTTCATTAAACATATCCGAAGGTACAATCAGATAACGGGTTTCTTCGGCACGTTTTTCCATCGATAGGGCTGGAAAAAAAGTGATGCCTTTGTGCTTGGGTACTATCTTGTCGAGACGAACTTTGGTGCTGCTACTGGTGTGTGAAATGATTTCCAGGCCAACCAGTATGCGATTTTCGGGTAAACACTTTATCCAGCGCGCTATTGCAAGGCCAAATTCCACGGCCTGCGAATTGGACTGAATACCGATCAGCTCTCCAACCCGTATTTTAAGAGATGCATCAAATGGCCAGTCTATACAGTAGCCACCACTACTTTCATTGACAGTTCTACATGGATGGGTTTTTTCTTTTCTGGCATTTTGTTGAGGGGCTATCAGTTCGTCGCCATTAATCTGCAAATCACGTTCGATTTTTTGTGTGGACAGAAATGTGCCATTCTCGGCAGGGCCTTCATTGTAATTTTTTAAGCTAAGAACTGAATGTGTTTTATCCTCTTCTTCTGAAAGAAAAAGGCTGGAACGTTGCAGAGTTTCGTTAGAGTTACCCAGTGAATCGGAAGGGCCGAGATACAGGCTTTTTTTTGTGTTGTTTTCATTTGCTGAAACAATAAGCTGGTGAATTTCATTCAGGCCGACTGCTATGTCGAGGTCGAAATTCAACTGCGTTCTTACGTAGTGGCGTTGTGGTGAATGCCCCCAGTTTTTAAGTAACAGCAGTTTAAGGTGTGTGGTCAGTTCAGGCAGTTTATCTTCGTCAGCAGCCTGGCTTGTAAGGCTGAGCTGGATAATTTCCATAATCGGACGGGTATCGAGTAGGAAAAACTGTTTGCTGGGCCGCTTGTCAGAAGAGGAAACGTGTACCGGTGGTTTGTCGGTATGCAGGTTGACGATGAAACCAAAAGCAAGCTCCTCACTGGCATTAGTGACCGAAAGTTTTGCCACCAGCAGGAACTGGTCGAGTTGCTGAAACAAAACCTCCATTTCACGCTGCCGTAACTGATAGGGCGATGCCGCAGCCATTAACAGTGCCTTGATATATAAATGTTTCGCAGTAAAAGTCTGTTCGGACGTGCTAATGATATTTTCGACAGGTACCCGGTCAAATTTGTTGATCGAGCTGTAGGTGAAGATCAAGTGTAATTCATGCCATGTTTTGGCCGGATGTGCCTCGTAAATCAGGTAGGAGAAATACAGAACTTTGGTGAGGAAATGGATGACCCGGTGGATAGCGATAATATGCGGTTGCTGGTTGCTTTTGACACTTCCTGTCTGTATCTGGTCGGCAACGGCTGATTTGTAGCCGATAGCCATTTCTTTGCAGATTTCGCGTGTCAGCAAGGCAATTTTGTGATTCTTTTCCAGAAGCGGGAATGCTGTGGAAGAGAATCTGGATTTCAGGTTATTGGTCACATTTTCGACGGTTTCAGATATTAGCTCCAAAGCCCGTATGCGTTGATTGGGTTCCAGGTTAATGCGGTTCATTTCAAACAGATTCTGAAAAATCAGTTTGGCGCACTCGATCGGGCTGGCAAGAGGCAGCGAATCAATCCATTTTTCAACATTGGCACTATTGTGAAAAAAACTGTCTTTTTGATGGTTCTTTTCAGGAAGTTTAATGCCTGCAAAGGGGTAATCGACCCTTGTTTCAGATGTTTGTGACATAGTTTTTAAGATTTTTACTGCCGGTTTTGCTTATTAGCGGCTAAGTTATGGGTTTCTTTAGTAATATTTGTTAATTCGCAGAAGAGTTTTGTAATAGTCTGGCATCCTGTTTGAAGGGGAAACCGGCAATTTCACGAACCAGTTTAGGCACCAGGTAACCGGGCAGTTTTTCGCTGACTGTTTTATGTAAATTTACCGCCATTTTGTCATCGATATAAAAATGAGAAGCGCCAACAACCGGGTCAAGTGTATGCAGGTAATAAGGTAACACCCCTGCAGAGAAAAGTTTGTGGCTTAACTCAATCAGGACGTTAGCATTGGTGTTGATGTTTTTAAGCAACACGCTTTGGTTTAACAGGGTAATGTTTTTTGCTCGAAGAGACTCAAAACAGTTTGATACTTTTTCCGAGATTTCATTCGGGTGATTGCAGTGAATGACCAGAACAGCGTTAAGCCTGCTTTGGTCGAGCATTTCAGCCAGGGAAACAGTGATGCGGTCAGGAAGGATGACAGGCAAACGGCTGTGAATTCTCAAAGTGGAAACATGCTCAATGTCTTCAATTTTTCTGATCAGCGCTTTTAAACGCTCATCAGACAGGGTTAACGGGTCACCGCCACTGAGGATTATTTCATGAATAGTTTTGTCCCTGGCGATCAGTTCCAGTGCCCCATCAAAATTTCCCCGGTGCGCACTTGAATTCTGATAGGGGTAATGTCTTCTGAAGCAGTATCGACAATGAACGGCGCAGGCCGGAGTAGTGATGAGTAATACTCTGCCATGATATTTATGGATTAGCCCGGGAACTGGTGAAGCGTTCATGTCGCCCACAGGGTCATGCACGAAGCCTTGCTGTTGCCGGGTTTCTTCTACGGCTGGCAGTATTTGTCTGAGTAACGGGTCATTGATTTCACCTTTTTCAATACATGACAGATAGTCTCGTGTCACCTTTAAGGAAAATGAAGGTATAGCCTGTAATGCTTCTGAAGCCAGTTTCTGCGGAAGCTCCAGTATCTTCACCAGTTCAGCCGGATCTGTAATGGCCTGAGCCAGTTGCTGTTGCCAGGAAATAGTCTGCACCTTTGTTGTAGAAAGCGGTATCATTTCGGGTTATTGTTTTGCATTTTGTGTTGAGGAAATTATGGCTAGTTATAACACCAATGAGTTCAGGGGTGGTCTTAAAATTATGCTTGATGGTGATCCATGTTCGATCATCGATAATGAATTTGTGAAACCTGGCAAGGGACAGGCCTTTAACCGGGTCAAGATCAGAAACCTGAAAACTGGCCGTGTGCTGGAAAAAACGTTCAAATCCGGTGAATCGGTTGATGCTGCGGATGTGATAGAGGTGGAATTGCAGTATCTCTACAATGATGGTGAGTTCTGGCATTTCATGGATAAAGACACCTTTGAGCAGTACCAGGCAGATAAGAATGCGGTTGAAGATGCTATCAAGTGGTTGAAAGATCAAGATGTTTGTACCGTAGTGTTGTGGAATGGCTCTCCTTTGAGTGTTGAAGCACCCAACTTTGTTACCCTGGAGATTACTGAGACTGATCCTGGTCTGAAAGGGGATACTTCCGGTGGTGGTGGCAAGCCGGCAACGCTTGAAACCGGTGCTGTAGTTCGTGTGCCGTTGTTTGTGCAGATTGGTGAAGTGATTAAAGTTGATACCCGTACGGGGGAATATGTTTCCCGGGCAAAGGATGATTGATTTCAGGCATTTGTAATATTTCGATATCTCAGTCCTGCCAGTTACTGTTTTTCAGGGACGCAGTAGATACATCCCTTAGGC
>JABDQZ010000382.1 GCA_013041975.1 Gammaproteobacteria bacterium | reverse complement strand
GCCTAATACCAACCAGGCAGCGACACACGGAACCCCAGCCATGGATTGGCTGGGGTTTCTTTTTTTACAAGGCTGTTCAGCTCAATGCCTGCTTGACGATTTGCAGTACCTCACGGTTAATTTCCCTGGCATTTGCCAGGTTCCCTGACTCCGTGTAACAACGTAGTTCGGGAGCATTTCCTGAAGGTCTTAAATGCACAATATCCTTGTTGCTAAAGGTAATTCTTAAACCATCAGTGATATCGATGCTTTCAACTTCTCCAAACTTTTGCCCGAAAAATTCGCGGATTCGGTTTTTGTCTTGTTCCGGGCTTCCCGTTTCAAGACCAGCAATCAACGCCTTGCTTTTATCTGTTGGTATATTTTTGATCCTGTCACTGAAGGTATAGCGTTGTGGTAACTGTGTTGCCAAACGGGATATCGATATCCCCTGTTGCTTTGCGCTCACTAACAAACCCAGGATGACGATAACAGCGTCACGCGTAGGCAATGGAGACAGGATATGACCATCTAAATCAATCCCATCCTGTTGCAGAAAACCACCATTGGCTTCATAGCCGACAATTTTTTTATTACCCGCCTGAGCAAGGTTTTCCATCCCTTTAATCACAAACGGTGAACCGATGCGGGTTCTGCTCACTCCAGAAAACCAGCCGCTTTTATCCACAGCCGTATTACTACTGACTGGTGTAACTATATAATCAGCCCCAAGGAACCTGGCACATAAAGAACCAACAGCATCACCGCGCAACCAGCTTCCCTTTTCATCGCTGATGAGCGGCCTGTCCGCATCACCATCGGTGGAAACAATGGCATCCAGGTGATGTTCTGAAACCCATTGCCTGGCAAGTTCAACATCTTCGTCCCTGATGGCTTCTGTATCTACCGGCACGAAGGTTTCAGAACGCCCTAAGGCAATAACCTTGGCGCCAAGCTCCTGTAATAGAATGACCAGTAAATCGCGGGCAACGCCTGAATGCTGGTAAACGCCGACTGCCATATCCTCTAAAGCAGCTTGACCAAAAATATTTGTATATCGCTGATGGTATTCTGATGCCGCCAGGTTATTGACCGCTGGAAGCTGGTACTGTTGAACAAACCTACCCTGAGAATCAAACAGCGCTTCATCAAGTGATACCGATTGTTCCCGAATCCCCTGCTCATCATCCTTGGTAATTTCTCCAAGGGCTGTGTTGAACTTGATGCCGTTTCGGTCATCAGGAATATGACTGCCGGTAACCATAATGGAAGGCATCTGATGTTCAATGCCATACAAGGCAACGGCGGGTGAAGGAATCAGGCCACAAAAAACCGGTTCAACTTTCATCGCTTCAGCCGCTTTAATGACCGCGACCATGATGCGATGCGTGCTGGAACGCAGGTCTCCCGCAATGGCTACCTGAAGGTTATTGTCGGATATTTTCTGTTGCCTGAGGTGCTGTAAAAATGCACAGGTGTAGGCATAGCAGACCTCGTCTGTCATTCTGGAAACCAGGCCACGTGCTCCGCTGGTACCAAAGCCTACGCCTGAATCTGACATGAGGCTGGAAATATTTATCTGTTTCATGCCCTTACCCTGACCTACTTGTCATCCTGGCGCCCGTAATCATCAGAGTAGCGCTCGATATCATCTTCACCAAGATAACTACCGGTTTGAACTTCGATAATTTCCAGCGGAATCTTTCCCACGTTTTCCAGACGATGCATGGTGCCAATCGGGATATAGGTGGACTGGTCTTCAGTGAGTAACAATTGTTTATCACCATTAGTGATCCTGGCGGTGCCTTTGATCACTACCCAGTGCTCAGCCCGGTGATGATGCTTTTGCAATGACAATTTGGAGCCGGGATTAACGGCAATACGCTTGGCCTGGTGACGCAGACCGATGTCAATCGAGTCATACCAGCCCCATGGACGGTAAACCTTGCGATGCGCTTCTGCTTCGCTACGCTTTTCCGTCTTCAAACGTTCAGCAATTTTCTTGACATCCTGCACCCGGTCTTTGGAAGCCACCATCACCGCATCATCCGTTTCGATCACAACAATGTCATCCAGGCCGATTGAAGCAACCAGACGACTTTCCGAATGCAGCAGACTGTTTTGGGTATCGACTGTCATCACATCACCATGCAGTCGATTGCCCTGTTCATCTTTGTCACTGACTTCCCATAATGAGGACCAGGAACCCACATCATTCCATCCTGCATCAAGCGGAATGACAACAGCATGATCTGTTTTTTCCATGACCGCATAATCAATAGAGTCTGACGGACATTGCTCAAAGGCCCGCGAATCAATACGACAAAAATCCAGGTCTTTGAGTCCTTTTTCACTGGCATTTTTACAGACAGACAACATGTCCGGGTTGAACTTTTCCAGTTCCTCGAGATAGCTTCCTGCCTTGAGCGCAAACATGCCGCTGTTCCAGTAATAGCCGCCATCGTCCAGGTAATCCTTTGCCGTTTGCAAGTCAGGCTTTTCGACAAAACGATCCACAACAAATCCTCTATTTGAATCAAGTTCTTTGCCACGATGGATATAGCCATAGCCGGTTTCAGGTGTGGTTGGAACGATTCCAAACGTGACCAGGTTTCCTGCATCAGCCAGTTCGACTGCTCGTTCAATGGATTCGGCCAATGCCTGGTGATCGGCAATTACGTGATCTGCGGGTAACACCAGCAGAATATCATCCGGTGATGGTGCTGCCAGTGCAGCCAGTGCCACCGCGGGGGCCGTATTTCTTCCAAACGGTTCCAGCAGGATGGCCTGGGGTTGAATACCCAGTTGGTGTAATTGTTCAGCCACCATGAAACGATGATCTTCATTACACACCACCATCGGTGATGACAGATTATCAAGTTCAGGCAGCCGCAAAAGCGTTTCCTGTAACATGGTTTTTTCTGAAACCAGTGGTAAAAACTGCTTGGGATAATGGCTGCGGGACAAAGGCCACATGCGGGTACCGGAGCCGCCAGATAATACGACCGGGATAATGTTGTTATTCATTGGTCATCCGTAGGGTTATGTTGAGCACTAGGATTATAGACTTTTCTATAACATTGCCCAACCACCCGGGATGGCAGGAATGCGCGAAGATCGCAGCAATAATCTCTGCCCCCTCCATATCAGGAGAGGGAACAATTGTGAACTTATTTCGCTTCCCTGCCTGCCTTTTTGCGCTCATGTTCTTTAAGGTGCTTTTTGCGAATTCGGATGGCTGATGGCGTTAGCTCTACCAGTTCATCTTCTTCAATGAATTCCAGGGCCTGCTCGAGAGAGAATTTCACCGGAGGTGTCAGCTGGATGGCATCATCCTTGCCAGATGCACGTACATTGGTGAGTTGTTTACCTTTTAGTGGGTTGACGGTCAGGTCATTGGCTCGTGAATGCAGCCCGACTACCTGCCCTTCATACACTTCATCACCCGGGTCAACAAACAGTTTTCCACGTTCCTGAAGCGCAGCCAGCGCATAACCCAAGACCTTACCCTGCCCATTTGAAATCAACACACCATTCTGACGTGGAGCGATACCACCAGACTGCGCCGGGCCATAATGATCAAACACGTGATACATCAGACCGGTACCCGATGTGGTCGTCATGAACTCCGTCTGGAAACCGATCAGGCCACGCGATGGAATGATGTAATCAAGACGCACCCGTCCTTTACCATCGGGTGACATATTCCGGAGCTCACCCTTGCGCTCACCCAGGGCTTCCATGATACCGCCCTGGTTGTCTTCTTCGACATCAACCGTTAACTGTTCATAAGGCTCGCAGACTTCTCCCTCGATTTCACGAAAAATCACTTCCGGACGGGATACAGCCAGTTCAAAGCCTTCACGACGCATACTTTCCAGCAATACGGATAGATGCAGCTCACCACGACCAGAGACCTTGAATTTTTCAGGGTCGGTTCCTTCTTCCACGCGCAGTGCTACGTTGTGAATCAGTTCCGTCTCGAGACGTTCTTTGAGCTGACGTGACGTCAGGTACTTGCCATCCTTGCCTGCAAAAGGCGAAGCATTGACCTGAAAAGTCATGGAGACTGTTGGTTCATCAACGCTTAATGCCGGCAGTGCTTCGACATTCTCAGGATCACACAAGGTATCAGAGACATTCGGGCCTTCAATACCGGTAATCGCAATAATGTCACCTGCTGAAGCCTGCTCCACTTCATTACGCTCCAGGCCGAGATAACCGTAAACCAGACCAATTTTAGCCTTGTGGGAATCCCCATCGGCTTTAATCACGGTCACCTGCTGATTGGGTTTAACACTGCCCCGTGAAACACGGCCCACCGCAATAGCGCCAACGTAACTGTTGTAATCCAGGTTTGACACCTGCATCTGGAACGATCCATCAGGATCGACTGCTGGCGTAGGGCAATGCTCAATAATCGCTTCAAAGATGGGTTCCATGGTACCTTCGCGCACGCTGTCATCTTGCGATGCATAGCCATTGAGTGAGGAAGCATAAATGATTGGGAAATCCAGCTGCTCGTCACTGGCACCGAGATTATCAAACAGTTCAAACACCTGATCGATAACCCAGTCCGGACGAGCGCCCGGTTTATCAATTTTGTTGACCACCAATATCGGGCGCAGCCCATGATTGAAGGCTTTCTGGGTAACAAAACGTGTTTGCGGCATCGGGCCTTCCTGCGCATCAACCAACAGCAACACAGAATCCACCATGGAAAGTACACGCTCCACCTCGCCACCAAAATCCGCATGTCCTGGTGTATCGACGATGTTAATGCGGTAGTCATTCCAGCGGATCGCGGTATTTTTTGACAAAATGGTAATGCCGCGTTCCTTTTCCTGATCGTTGGAATCCATCACGCGTTCCACCACGCCATAACGCTCACCCAGGGTGCCTGACTGTTTCAGGAGTTCATCAACAAGGGTAGTTTTGCCATGGTCAACGTGGGCGATGATGGCGATATTTCGTAAGTTTTCGATCACTGTAGGATTCCGGTAAGTGCAGTTAGAGGCGCGCGATTATACGCTGATTTCTCGCATGGAGTCAGACATGATTGAAAAAAAAGAAAATACTAATAAACCGTTATACACAATTTCTGTGGATAACTTTGTGGATAACGTGCTGAAATACCCTCTCAGGCCGCATATTCATTACAATGTTGTTAGATTGTCAAAAAACTAAACAATTTAATTTTCTAATAATTTTCAATGACTTATAAATTTAATAAAAAATATAAAAAAATGCTTGACCTATTTCAATATGTTATTGTATGTGCAATACCAGATTGTGCATAACACGAACTATTTTGGTGCATATTCAGCCTTTCGAGAGGACTTATTCACAGCATGAATCTCTTTAGTTTCCGCACTTTACGTGTATTCATCCTGCTCGTGCTGTTTGCGTTTGCTGCCCTCTACACCCAGGGGCAAATGCTGAGAACCACCAACTGGATTGAACCACTGGAGGTGGTGATTTTCCCCATCAATGGCGACCAGTCTGAAAAAACCTCCCGTTACATCAGTACACTGCATCACATCGATTTCAGGGATATCGATGACTTCATGTCAAAATATGCCAAACATTACCAATTACACCTGCGCAAACCGACGCGTACACGACTGGGCAGGGAAATCAGGGAAATTCCGCCTCCTCCTCCACGACCGCAAGACTCGATGATCACCAAGGCACTGTGGAGCATGAAACTGCGCTACTGGGCCTGGCAGAATACACCTGATGATGACTCCAACTACACCCGGGCAAGGGTCTATATCATTTATCATCAGGGAAAACCTGAAAAAGCCCTGCCCCATTCACTCGGGCTGCAGAAAGGCCTGATCGGGGTAGTTCATGCCTTTGCCGAGGAAAAACAGGCCGGACAAAACAACATGATCATTGCCCATGAATTGCTGCATACCGTCGGCGCATCCGATAAGTACAATTCAGATGGTACACCAGTGTTCCCTGATGGCTTTGCCAGCCCAGATCGCAAACCGCTGTATCCACAGCGCAAGGCTGAAATTATGGCTGGACGAATTGCCATCGATCCGCATAGAGCGGCAATCCCGAAATCTTTGAGCTATGTGGTGGTTGGAGAGAAAACAGCGAAAGAGATAGGCTGGCAGGAGTGAGAATTAATCACTCCACCGCTTCCCCAAACAAATCATGTTCATCCGAGCCAGTAATACTGACTTCGATAAAATCACCTGGCTGAATATCCCATTCACCATTGATGATGACATTGCCGTCAATTTCCGGTGCATCAGCCTGTGAACGCGCAACCAGGTGATCTTCATGCACTTCATCAATCAGAACGACTTCCGTGTTGCCTATCCGGTTTAACAGTCGCTGGGCACTGATTTCAGCCTGTACTTCCATGAAGCGTTGCAGGCGTTCCTGTTTGAGTGCTTCTGGTACGTGATCAGGCAAGGCATTGGATTGCGCACCCTTTACATCCGAATAGGCGAAGGCCCCCACGCGGTCCAGCTGGGCTGCACGCAGAAAATTCAGCAGTTCATCAAAATCCTCTTCGGTCTCGCCGGGAAAACCAACAATAAAGGTGCTGCGTAAAGTCAGATTGGGCAGCTGCATGCGCCAGCGCTGAATGCGATCCAGTACTTTTTCTGTCGCAGCGGGGCGCTTCATCAGCTTGAGGATTTTTTCACTGCCATGTTGCAGTGGCATATCCAGATAGGGCAACAGGTTTCCACCAGACATAATAGGTATCAGGTCATCCACATGCGGATAGGGGTAGACATAGTGCAGGCGTACCCATGCCTGTAATTGCGAAAGCTCCTTGGCCAGTGTTTGAATGCGAGTGGCGAGCGGCTTGCCATTGTAAAAGTCCGGCCGATATTTCAGGTCCAGACCATAGGCACTGGTATCCTGTGAAACCACCAGTAACTCACGCACACCACTTTCAACCAGATTGCCTGCTTCCTGCAAAACTTCCCCAATCGGCCGACTGACCAGTTTGCCGCGCATGTCAGGAATGATGCAAAAGCTGCAACTGTGATTACAGCCTTCGGAAATCTTCAGATAGGCATAGTGTTTGGGCGTCAGTTTCAAACCTGCCTTGGGCAACAGGTCATTGATTGGATCATGAGGAGCCGGACAATGTTCATGCACCAGTTCCATTACCTCTTCATAGGCATGCGGACCTGTAACAGCCAAAACAGAAGGATGAACATCGGTGATATTTTCGGCTTTAACACCCAGGCAGCCGGTAACGATAACCCGTCCGTTTTCATCCAGCGCATCACCGATAACATCCAGTGATTCCTCAACAGCCGAGTCAATAAAACCACAAGTATTAACCACGACCAGTTCAGCCTCGTCATAGCTTGAGGAAAGCTCATAACCCTCAGCACGCAACTGGGTAAGAATACGCTCAGAGTCAACCAGATTCTTCGGACAGCCAAGGCTGACAAAACCTATTTTGGGAATATTGGACATGTAGAAAACCCTATTGATAGCCTCTATACAGGCCAAGAATATTTAATAACAGACAAAAACATTTGCCCTACAACAGCTTAGCTAATGATCACCCATTCAAGCCACTTTTGCACCCGAAAAATCGGTTGTTTGTGCTATTCGACTATGAGATATTTGTTGACTGGAACTTAACTTTCAGCCCATAGGAGAACAGCATTGAAAGCTTGCAAGTCATGTGGATTTAACAAGGTTTGTTCTGATTTACCTGGAATCTGCATTTTGATGCAAATGGCTGCTGTTGTTGTGCTGGTTGGCACATTAAGCTATTTATTCGTGACCCAGGAATTACTCTCCTGATCTCATCCCACCCTCTCCTCATGGAGAGGGGTTTCATCACACTCCTCTCAAATACTTAATCATAGATTCTGGTCTGACTGGAATGTTAAAATTTGCCTCTGAATTTTAAATAGCCAAGGTATCAATAGTGAAACAGCCAGTTGTAGTCATCGGAATGGGTGAAATGGGCAGTGTTTTTGCCCGTGGATTTTTACGCTCAGGTCATCCCGTTTATCCCGTCACCCGCGACGTTAATATTGATGAACTCGCCAACCAGATCATGGATCCATTGCTGGTACTGGTTGCCGTTGGTGAGGCAGCCCTTCAGGATGTCTTGAAAACCATTCCTGCTGCCTGGACTGACAGACTGGTATTGCTACAAAATGAATTATTGCCCCGCGACTGGGCTGACTATCCTGAGTCAACTGTCATTTCTGTCTGGTTTGAAAAGAAAAAAGGCCAGGATTCCAAGGTCATTCTATCTTCCCCTGCCTACGGTAAAATGGCTGATGCATTAAAACAAGCCATGGCCAGTATCGAGATTCCAGTGCGCGTTCTCGAAAACGATGAACAACTGCTTTTCGAACTGGTGGTAAAAAACCTGTATATCCTCACATCAAACATTGCCGGCCTGAAAACCGGTGGTACCGTCGGAGAGCTCTGGTCAGACCACAAAGGCACGGCCACGGCTATCGTGCAAGATGTTATCAGTCTGCAACAGGCATTAACGGGTGAAACTTTCGACCAGCAGGCATTAATTGATGCCATGGTGGTGGCCTTTAATGGAGATCCTGATCATCAGTGCATGGGCAGAAGCGCACCCGCCAGGCTGGAAAGAGCACTTAAACTCGGCAATGATCTCGGCATTGATTTACCTGCTTTAGAAAACCTCCAGTGAACGATAAAACTGAAATTCTCGCCAACAGCGAAGTTACCCTGCATTTCTCCCTGGCACTGGAAGACGGGACTGAAGCGATCACAACCTTTGATGATGAACCCATGACCATCACCATGGGCGATGGCAACTTCATGCCAGGTATGGAAATGGCAATTTATGGCTTAAGCGAAGGTGATGAACAGGTTATTACCCTGACTCCCGAACAGGCCTACGGATACCCGGACCAGCAACTGGTGCATGAGCTGCCTTTATCAGACTTTGCTGAACAACTCCCCCCGGAAACAGGACAGGTCATTGCATTTTCCTTACCCAATGGCGAAGAAACACCCGGCATGATTCTGGAAGTGAATGAAGAAATAGCTAAAGTGGATTTCAATCACCCTTTGGCAGGGCATGATGTCGTGTTCAAAGTTAAAATTCTTGGAATCAAACCTGCAAGCTTTGAAATAAATGACTGACATACAAATAAAACTCGCCAACCCTCGCGGTTTCTGTGCCGGCGTAGACCGTGCCATAGAAATTGTTGAACGTGCCCTTGAAACACTGGGAGCACCTATCTACGTACGCCATGAAGTGGTGCATAACCGCTTTGTGGTTGAAAGTCTGAAAAAACGTGGCGCAATTTTTGTTGATGAACTCTCTGATATTCCGGATGGCAATACGGTGATCTTCAGTGCTCACGGCGTTTCGCAAGCGGTCAAGGAAGAAGCTGACAAGCGTGATTTAAATGTTTTTGATGCCACCTGCCCGCTGGTCACCAAGGTGCACCTTGAAGTCATGCGCCATTGCAAAAACAGCTTTGAAGTTATTCTCATCGGTCACAAGGGACACCCGGAAGTTGAAGGCACCATGGGACAATACAGGGCAGAGAACCCTGAAGCCAAAGGTATTTATCTGGTGGAAACACCGGAAGATGTTGGCGAGCTGAACATCACAAACCAGGATCAAGTAGCGTTCGTTACCCAGACAACGTTATCCATGGATGATACCGCCAAGGTGATCGATGCTTTGAAGCAGCGCTTCCCGAAAATTGTTGGCCCAAAGAAAAACGACATCTGCTATGCCACTCAAAACCGGCAGGATGCCGTGAAACAACTCTCAGCTGAATGTGACCTGCTACTTGTTGTCGGCTCCCCAAACAGCTCAAATTCAAACCGCCTGAAAGAACTGGCAAAACAGCACGGAACCAATGCCTACCTGATTGATGATGCCAATGACATTGATACTAACTGGTTACAGGGCATCGACAAAATTGGCGTTACGGCCGGGGCCTCGGCGCCAGAAATACTCGTCAAGGAAGTCGTGGAAAGATTACGGCAGGAAACCAATGGCGAGATAATGGAAGAACTGGGCAAGGAAGAAAATATTACCTTCTCCCTGCCCAAGGGATTATGAACTCACCAACAGGCATTATTGACTGGTAAGCCGCCTTTGACCCCCAGGTGAGTAATCGTCATCGAGGTACAGTCGCTATCACTCGCC
>JABDQZ010000381.1 GCA_013041975.1 Gammaproteobacteria bacterium | reverse complement strand
CTACATTGCCTTCAAAAAAAGACAGCAGCTACTTTCGTTGCGTGGTGAAGTGGACCTGGAAAACAACTGGGAAGAATTACGATCCATGGAAATGAGTAATGAATAAGGTATTAATTGATACTTGCTGCTGGATAGATTTCTTCAGATCAAAAAATGGCGAATTAGGTGATTTAGTCAGCATGCTAATCGAATCCAATCGAGCAGTCATAACGGGCGTCATCATCACAGAATTACTTCAAGGCTGTAAAACAGACAAAGAACAAAAACAGCTTGACCAGTTATTCTCAACAATTGATTCTTTATCTGTCATTGATGAGGACTGGAAATCAACTGGTGTAGCGTTACAAAACTTACGCACCCAGGGCAAAACCGTACCCGTTACAGATGGCCTCATTGCCACAGTTGCCCAACGAAACAAAGTATCTGTATTAACCATCGATAATCACTTTAAATATTTGCAAATTGTTCAATATCCTATAAAGAACGCCTGACACTAAAAGAAAAACCCCGATCATAGGATCAGGGTTTTGTGCCGCATCACCTGGTTTATAACCAGAAGATTGTTCATCCTTGAACTTTCACAGTCCTTGTGAAAAACACTTCCGTGTCATCCTTGTTGCGACGGGTTTAATTATACCTATCAATAATTATTGTTTAATATTCTAATAAAGAGACTGACGCCAGAGTTACTGACTTTAGGTATGAATTCACACACTTATTATTTATAAAACAGCATGTTATAAAACCAATGCAATAAATTGGGGTCTGACCCCAATTTATCCCTGTCAAAGATTGCGCTCTGACGTTAACAAAGCTGCTGGCCGAGTATTTACGGAAGCTGAAGATGTCTTTGGCTTGTTGCATGGGCTTTATATTACAACCAGTTTTCTACTCTCAAACCGGGAACCCGCTCAAATTCACTGAGATTATTAGTGACCAGGGTTAATCCTGTTGCGCGCGCATGCCCTGCTATCATCATATCGTAAGGGCCAATTGGCTGGCCATTATTGTAGAGTTCTGATCGTAACTGGCCAAAATGTGTTGCTGCTGGAGAGTCAAATGACAAGACATCCAATCTGGCTGCCATTGCTTCGATATCAGCCAGGTTTCTTTCAGGCTGGCTGGATCTTTCTGCACCGAATACCAGTTCTCCCCAGGTAATAGATGAAATACACATTTGACCTTCATGTTGATTAAAGGCTTTGCGGACGGCTTCAGGACGATTTTTTATGGTGTAAATGACAATATTAGTGTCCAGCATATATTTCAGCATCAGAGAATTTCTCTGTGCTGATCTTCTGGCTGCTCACGATCTGACATAAAGTCATCTGATACACCCGATGCATTAAACCAACTGTCCCAGCTTTGGCCTGCAGGGATGATTAATCGTGTATTGCCGATAGAAACAATTTCAACTTCTTTGATGCCTTCTGGTAAAGCCACCGGCTTTGGAAGGCGTACTGCCTGGCTTTGATTGCTTTTAAACACTTTTGTATGAACTGAAGACATTTATTGCCACCCGATGTATATCCAATCAGTATATCCATTATAGGTCATGGATAGGCTACATGGCTATAAAAAGAAAAACCCTGATCATAGGATCAGGGTTTTGTGCCGCATCACCTGGTCTATAACCAGAAGATTGTTCATCCTTGAACACTCACAGTCCTTGTGAAAAACACTTCCGTGTCATCCTTGTTGCGACGGGTTTTATTATACCTATCGATAATTATTTTTTAATATTCTAATGAACTGTCTGGCGCCAGAGTTACTGGCTTTCGGTATAATTTCACACACTTATTATTTATAAAACAGCATGTTATAAAACCAATAAGCACTGATTGGTATTTTTCAATTAATAACTCTTATTCCTTTTTTATTGCAATAATTTGGGGTCTGACCCCAAATTAATTCGGATAACCTCAACTACACTATCAATTCCTGATTTATAAAAAACAAGATGGCTGCCTACAGGGAAAAACCTGTAACCTGGGCGAATAAACTCACATTCAGTTCCAAGTTTGGTATTCCCAGCCAGCTGACGGAATACCTGGTCGAATTCTTTCAGGTAGTGATTTCGCTTTTCTCGGCCCCAGTTTTTCTCAGTGAATTTAGCGATTTCTTTCAGGTCTTCTTTTGCCTTGGCAGTTATTCTGAAGTTGGGCATTACTGTGCTTCGCTATCCAGTTCCTCAATCAGGCCATTTAGAGAATATTCAACAAAACTACTGTCTTCGCCTTCAGCAAGCATAGACCGAAGGGTGGAAAGCTTGGTTTCTTCGTCTTCCAACAAACGTAATCCAGCTCTAACAACTTCGCTAGTCGAAGCGTAACGACCACTAGCCAGTTGTTCAGTCACGAATGTATCGAAATGATCGCCTAAGGTAATACTTGTATTTTTGCTCATCAGTGACCTCGCTCTATAGTACCAATATTTGGTACTATAAAAAGGCATGCCCATGCAGTCAAGACAGTACAAACTACCTTTCATTACCAGAACTCTATACAGTACGCTGTATTGGCGACAATAAATAATCCATTACCGTACGTGTCCCCAGCCGGATTTCGGAAACCACCTGCATACCCGGCCTTAAATCAAATTGCTTTCCTTCCCTTTCAATGAACTGTTTACCCAGGTCAA
>JABDQZ010000380.1 GCA_013041975.1 Gammaproteobacteria bacterium | reverse complement strand
CCCTACACATGCCAAAAGACCAGCGAATTCACGCTTGAAAACGGAAAGATTGACTACTGAATTTGGCATTAAGGCTGATGATTGGCAATGTCAACTCGACAATGTAATTGCGGCTTTAGTAGTCAATGAAAACTGATCAATGATGTGTAGCCAACGTTAAAATGAAGAAACTCCGCTCTTATTTTCTTTATCTTCTTGGTTTGCCAAAAACCATTTATTTCAACTTCAAATACTTACCCTTCAATAAAGCATTATCATTGCCGGTTTTTATTTCGCACAGGGTTTGGCTGAAAAAGTGCGCCGGTAAAATTGAACTGGCTTCCTATAAGATGGCCAGTGTGAAAATTGGTTATGGTGGTGTGTCCATATTCGATGAAAATCGTTCCAGGTCAATCTGGCATGTTAACGGTAGTGTGAAATTTAATGGTAAAGCCACGTTTGGCCACGGCACTAAAATTGATGTATCAGGCGTTATGGATGTCGGAGATAACTTTGAAATGACGGCAGAAAGTTCGATTATCTGCCACGAAAAAATCAGCTTTGGCAATGATGTTCTCATATCCTGGGACACGCTGATTATGGACTGTGATTTCCATAAAATTTATGATGAACGTCAACAGGTAATTAACGAAGACAAGCCAGTAGTAATAGGTAATAAAGTTTGGATTGGCTGCCGGTGTTTAATTTTAAAAGGTGTGGCTATTGCTGATGGTGTAATTGTTGCTGCAGCCAGTACCGTGAGTAAATCAATCGATAGCTCCAGTTCAATTATTGCCGGATCTCCGGCTCAAAAAGTGAAAGAAAATATTTCCTGGAGTTACGATTAACTTCAACGCTTAATGCTTGGATGTTCCAGTAGAAGAACTTACCAGACCCAGTAATACCCATTAAAAAATACCAAAGGAACTAACTTGGCTTTATCGTTGATTGTCTGTGTTAACCATCGTGCTACGCAAAATTCCTGTGCTGGCAACGGTAGCATTGAACTTATCGCAGAGATAGAAAAAGCTCTTTCTGAGCATCATCTGGATATTCCAGTAGAACGGGGTGTGTGTTTTGGACGATGCAATACTGGGCCTAATTTGAGAATTGCTCCAGGTGGAGCTTTTTATACTCAATTCTCACCAGGCGATATTTCCAGACTCATGGATGAACTTAAAGCTATATTGTCTAGTTGCGATACTTCAAGTGAGGGATAATTTCTTTATGTGAGGAAAATGCGGCTGAGGATTTCACCTTCTTGATGTATTGCATTCCTTGCTTGGGGGTGAATAGAAATTTTCTGCCTAAACCGGCGTTTATGCCGGCCTGAATATCGCTGACTTTATCACCAATGATTAATGACTGTTCCAGATTGATATCATAATCTTTTGCTGCCTGAAAAATCATCCCGGGATTAGGTTTTCTCAGCTCAGAGTCTTTTTTGAATTCACCGATACCCTGTTCAGGATGATAAGGGCAGTGATAAACCTCGTTGATTTCAGCATTTTCACTTGAAAACACTTGCTTCATCCAGTCAGTTAATTTCAAAAAGTCGCTTTCGGAGTAATATCCACGACCAATGCCTGCCTGGTTGGTTACCACGATAATCAGGTAGCCCAGTTCTTTGGCTTTGCGGCACAGGTCGAAAATTCCATCAATAAACTCGAAGTCTTCCTTTTTATGCACATAGGCATGATCAACATTGATCACGCCATCACGATCCAGAAACAAGGCTGGTTGGCTCATTGGATATACTCCAGAAGTTCGGTTTGCGCACGATTGTAGTCTTGAGGAATGCCAATATCGATAAAATGTCCCTGAGTTGCAAAAACTTCAAAAGGCTGGTTTTTAACAGCATCAAACAGATAATCCTGTTCGAGTGAGAAGGCATTGTTGCTGTTAAATTGCTCAAACACATTTTTTGGCAAAATGTAACAACCTGCATTGATAAGACCTGGTCCGCTTAATCCTTTTTCGATAAAGCCGGTTACGTAACCTTCATTAGTATCAAGCCGACCATACCGGGAAGTATCAGGGACTTCGCGTGCGACTATCATTGGCTGATTGTTTCCTTGCCATTTTGCTTCAACCTTGTCAGTTTCCAGGTCAAGGAATGTATCGCCATTAAAGATAAAGACGTGATCGCTGTTGCAATGCCTGAGGGCGGCTTTTAGTGCCCCTCCAGTTCCCAGTGGGGTTTCCTCGATTTCGTAAACGAGATCTATACCGTTATGTGAGTTACCAAAATAGGAAACCACCTTATCGGCCATGTAACCCAATGATAAAATTACACGGGTAAAGCCTTTTTGCTTGAGAGAGTTCAGAAGAATTTCAAGAAAGGGCTTACCTGCGACTGGTGCCATGGGTTTGGGAAGATCCGGCACGACTTCGCGTAGGCGTGTGCCAAATCCTCCTGCAAGGATTACAGCTTCCATCAGGCATTTTCTCCGAAAATAACGTTTTCAATAATACCGCAGATGATATGACCGATACCCAGGTGGCCTTCCTGAATTTTAGGGGTTTCAGAAGAAGGCACATCCAGCAGGAAGTCGCATAAATCTACCATGCGTCCGCCTCTGTTACCGGTCAAGCCGATTGTGATCATGCCCATTTCACGGGCTTTCTCGAGAGCTTTGATGATGTTAGGTGATTTTCCCGAGGTAGAGTAGACGATCAGTACATCAC
>JABDQZ010000368.1 GCA_013041975.1 Gammaproteobacteria bacterium | reverse complement strand
ACCTAGATCAGGCCCATCAGCGACTTTGGTTCCTGCCTCGATTTCAGCATCAGTAGCATCTCGGACAGCTAGAACTTCCAGTTTGAAAATCAGGTCTCGACCTGCAAGAGGGTTGTTTCCATCGACTGTCAGGGTTTCATCGTCTACACGAGTTACAAAGAAATCCTTGGTTTCCCCTTTTTCATTTTCCATCAGAATTTTGGTGCCGACTTCACGGTATTCTTCGGGCACATTTTCAAGGTGATCGGTAAAAACCAGTTTTTCATCACGAGGGCCATAGATCTGGTTGCCATCAATGGGCACTTCAATAACATCGCCAGCAGACTTGCCTTCAAGTTCCATCAGTACAATGGTTGACAGGGTGCGATCGACGCCATGTACATAACTCAGGGGAAATTCAACAGTCGAAAGTACCTGTCCGGTTCCTTCATCAAGAACCGTGTATTTCAGTTCGACCAGTTTGTTGTCTTGGATTGTTTCACTCATTGCAGTATCCAGATTTTAGAAAATGGAGGCAGCGAATATCTTGGGTTCGCCTTTTTCATATCCTATAACCATTCTTCCCAGCCATTCACCCGATTTTTTCATGTTTTTTACCCTGAACAGAAAGGTCACATGCTCACCACGACGGATGAAGCCCAGGAAATCGTAATCTTCCGACAGGTTGCGTGCCAGTTCACTTTTTGCGAACTGATTACCCAATTCGACTTCATTCAGGCCAAGTAACAGCTCATAGGAAAAGTTACGTATAAATTTACCGTACTGTCCCTTGTTGGAATATTTGATCAGATCTTCCCACCAGGGGATACCAATTTCCAACAGTTTTTCATCAGTTTCATCAATAATATTCATATTAAACTCACTATTTGTACTGAAAAACAAACACTTACAAACGAAAAAAGGCCAATATTACTATTGGCCTCTTCGAAAACCAAACAGAAGCCCCAATGGGACTTCCATATGGTATTTTTCTGGCTTACGCTTGGGCTTTACTGGCTTTAAGTTCAGCTAAAGCTTTATCTTCGATATCACCGACCAGATGATACAGAGGCGCTTTTTCCATGGTGTACTCGCCAGTGTTTGGATCACGACGAGATACAGTCAGTACATGCCAGTTATCATCATCGACCTTCATGGCATCACCACGGTAGTAGTAACCAGGCCAACGAGTCTCTCTGCGGAACAGAGTGTGTTGCATAACAGCTTCAGAAGTCAGCTGACGATGCTTCAATTCCCATGCACGCAGCAGTTCATGGACGTTTTCAGCAGCAATCTTGTCAAGATCTTCTTCAAGGGTCTTCAATTTCTTCAGACCGATCTGCAGCAGTTTTTCGTTGGTCATGTAGTTAACAGTTACACCACCAGCGTACTCGTCCATCAGCTTCTGCAAGCGGTCAAGACCCTGACGTGGGTTGATGTAGTTGGGCGCTACAGAACCGGCAACGATTTCGTTACGGTAGATCTTGTAGTGTTCCATTGGTTTAAAGATCTCTTGCTTACGGCGATCGATCTGTTCCTGAGAAACACGAATACCTTCAGCTTTACCATCGTCGATGTATTTACATGCAGCTTTCGCAGCCAGACGACCTTCAGTGAAAGAACCTGAAGAGAAGGCGTGAGGAGTACCACCAACAGCATCACCAGCACCAAACAGACCTTCAACAGTAGTCATACGGTTGTAGCCCCACTGATATTCAGGTGGAGAAAGATCTTCAGGACCTGAACACCATGCACCACAACCAGTCGCGTGTGAACCCATGACGTAAGGCTCTGAAGTGGTCAGTTCAGGGTTCTCGTACTTGGGATCCACGTCAGTCGCTGCCCAGAGTACGGCCTGACCAACGGTCATACCCAGGAAGTTGTGCCAACCGATCTCTTCAAGATGCGGATCCTGGAAAGCTTCCATGGTTACCATGTGGATAGGACCTTTACCAGAAGCTACCTCATTGATGAATGCGTGGTTACGCAGACAAGTAGGGATAGGTCTGTGAGAAACGTGAGACGCTTCGGTATCCAGGTAGGCTTTACCAACCATTTTTTCCAGAGCTGGGAACCACTTGGATTCATACTCTTCACCATCACAGTTCTGAGTGTAGGTTTTCAGATGCAGGAAGTAAGCACCAACCGGGCCGTAACCGTCTTTGAAACGAGCCAGTACAATACGGTTTTCCATCTGGGTCATTTTTGCACCAGCCTGAATCATCAGACCGTAAGCAGAACCTGAAGACCAGGGTGCGTACCATACACGTCCGGCACCTTCACCAACAGAACGTGGTTTAAAGATGTTGGAAGCACCACCGGCGCCGACAACAACGGCTTTGGATTTGAAAACGTGGAAGTCACCAGTACGAACGTTGAAACCAACAGCACCGGCAACACGGTTTTCTTTGGCATCATCCATCAGCAGGTGAGTGACAGCAACACGGTTATAGACCTTGTCAGCCGATTTCTTCGCCGCCGCAGCAACGAGAGGCTTGTATGATTCACCATGGATCATGATCTGCCAGCGACCTTCACGCAGGTAGGAACCTGTTTTCGGGTTACGCATGATTGGCATGCCCCATTCTTCAAACTGGTGAACTGCAGAGTCAACGTGGCGAGCCATGTCGAAAAGCAGATCTTCACGAACCATACCCATCAAGTCGATACGAGCGTAACGAACGTGATCTTCTGGATTGTTCTCACCGAAGCGGGTACCCATGTAGCAGTTGATCGCGTACAGACCCTGTGCAACAGCACCGGAACGGTCAATGTTTGCTTTTTCAGCGATTACGATCTTCTTGTCCTGACCCCAGTAGCGAGCTTCCCAGGCAGCGCCTGTACCACCAAGACCGGCACCGGCAACAAGAATATCAATGTTGTCTTCTACGATAGTTTTAGCCATTAGTAGTACACTCCCACTTTCATTTCCAGGCCATTGGACTCGAGAGTGTGGATTTCACCATCGTCGAGACGAATGTATTTAGGTTCGTTGAACAGATACTGACTGTCACGCTGTTCCTTAGATGGAGCAGGGGCATCTGCTAGCTGAGGTATGTGCTCTCTCCATGGCTTGGTAGTGATAGGAGCCAGAAGGTTCAGGTCTGTTTCACCGTTACGTGATTTGATGCGCCAGGCGATAACGCCTTTCTCTTCATCACGGATTACACGAACTGAGTGGCCCAGTGGAGCAAAGTCTGCGTAACCACGAACATCAATCGCGTGGTGAGGGCAGGCTTTAACACATGAGTAGCATTCCCAGCACATGTTAGGTTCAATGTTATATGCACGACGGTAAGTCGGGTCGATGTGCATGATGTCTGATGGGCAGATATCAACACAATGTCCACAACCGTCACAGCGAGTCATATATACAAAAGTTGGCATTTCGTTTCTCCTTACTTTTGATAATTAATTAATAGTGGCGTGGGGGTTCGCTTTTGATACCAAGCCCCATGTTAGGTGGGTTTGTACCCATGTACTCAGGGATATCAGGGAATCGTGCCTGAATTGCAGGATCATTCATTTCACCTACGTCAGGCAGATTTTCCTGTGAACCGTCAAGCTTGGTCATACGCTTCTGGAAAGCAGCAGCTGGCTTAAAGAACATGTGAGCAAATTTAGACCACATTACTGTGCTGAAAAGTGAGGTAGCAGAGATGATGAACAGAGCCAGGAACAGCATGTTCACACCAGCATAACCACCACCGGCCAGAGACCAGATCAGTCCCCAGGTAACCATCATCAGCGCGGAAACGATGAACAGGTCAGCTTTTGCCAGTTGATACCACTGATGGCCTTCCGAGGAGACATCAACGCGGATAAAGAACCAGAACCAGTAACCACCCAAAGCCAGTGAGGCTGCGCCCAGGTGCCACAGAGTGCCCCAGATGCCTGCGTCAGAAGATGTTGGATAGCCAAAAATCAGAACGGCCGTAGAAACGACGAAGATAATGAAGCCATACATGGTAAACAGGTGGGACAGTCTACGCTGAGGGTTAGCAAACTCGGCTGAAGTCAGCACTTCGTTTACCAGAACTGAAACAGCAGCGGAAGCTTTATCGCCACCACTTACAGTGCGTTTTGCAGCTTGCTCTTGTTTCTTTGAATTCTCAAAAAAGTATTTGGCACTCTTTTTATGAATCATATCGATAACGGTTCCAGCTACAACAAGCAGAATCATAAGGATTACATATCCTTGCATGATTCCCTCTGGAAACAATTCACTAAATGGGTTGGTCATTTTTTCCTCTCCTAAAGGTTCTACGGCGCGGGGAATAGTATAGCTTAGTATTAGCGCACACTAATTAACATTCTTTGTTTCGGTATACATTTTTTGTATACGCCACAAGCTGGCTTTATGCTCGATAAAAGATGATAATGGCCGTCGCTAAAAGCAGCCTATTATAGTATGATACTGTGCCTATAAGCAACATTGATGGCCATATTTATTATTTCTGATTTAGCTGGTGGTAGGAATTTCCATGTCTATATGGTAATTTACCGCCGATTCGAATTTGATTGTTGTTGTGTCAGCTTTCAGTTGTAATTTCTTGCGGCGGCTGTTTCGACATTATTTATTTTAGAGAAGGTGATTTATGAGTGGACAACCAAAAACTCGACCAAAAGTTCCTGAGGGTAAGGCACGTTATTATGTAACCAAGCAGAAAGCAGCTACTGATACCGGTTATGTTGGTTACGAAACTATTTGGGAAGATTTTCAGAAAGAAGTTCCTTACGAAACTCCAAAACGTCCTTGATCTAAAAGAACGACAAAAAACCGCGTTATCTGTAAAGGTGACGCGGTTTTTTGCTTATTTTAACGAAGATTAAGTTTTTTGAGGAATTAGAGAACCCTTTGTTTTCACTTGTTTTCTCAAGTATTGATCATTAAAACCATAATAATAATACGAACAACCCTAGTCTGTTATTTCCCTAACAGTCTGTTGAAGTTGGAAGCCTTGAGGCGCTGTTTGACAAAACGAGTCAAAATTCAGCAAAAAAGAATATTCATCAATACCTGTTTTTAGAT
>JABDQZ010000362.1 GCA_013041975.1 Gammaproteobacteria bacterium | reverse complement strand
ACATTGGCTGGGCAGGCGATGTTGGTCCTGTTGGACTTGACCTCGGTGTCACCGAATATACCGCTCCAGGTAACTCCAGCTTTGACGGAACAGAGTTCTTTATTGGTGCTTCAAAAGATTTAGGTCCAGTCAGTCTCGCGCTCTATTACTATGATGCCGACGATTACGATGGTCAGCAGACTTGGGAACTCTCTGGTGAAGTGCCAGTTGGCGATTTTACATTGTCTGCTGCCTGGGGTACTCAGGATTATGACGAAACTTCTTTGACTGACTACGATTACTGGGGTGTTGGTGCTTCGACTGAACTCGGTGGTTTCGGGTTTGCACTTAATTATTCAGATACTGATTTAACTAATCCAGGTGATGTTGCTGACGATAACTGGTGGTTCACCATCTCTAAAGATCTTTAATCTGTAACTTTATGCCCGGCCGCCTACCGTGCCGGGCATTTTTCAAACTTATGAGGAATTATCATCATGAAAATGGTCTCCGCAATCATTAAGCCTTACAAGCTTGATGACGTTCGCGAAGCCTTATCCGACATTGGTGTATCTGGTATCACCGTTGTCGAGGTTAAAGGCTTCGGTCGACAGAAAGGTCACACCGAGTTGTATCGCGGTGCTGAGTATGTTGTCGACTTCCTTCCCAAGATCAAGGTTGAAATCGCTATTGACGATGATCAACTGGATCAGGTTATCGAAGCTGTTACCGACGCAGCAAAAACCGGCAAGATCGGCGACGGCAAGATTTTCGTCACTGAGCTTGCTCAAGTAGTACGCATTCGTACCGGAGAATCCGGTTCGGAAGCTCTGTAAGAGGTAATCGAAAATGGAAAATCAGATTTTTGAATTACAGTACGCCATGGATACGTTTTATTTCCTGATCTGTGGTGCGCTGGTGATGTGGATGGCTGCAGGCTTTTCCATGCTTGAAGCGGGTCTTGTTCGATCGAAGAACACGACTGAAATTTTAACCAAGAACGTCGCACTGTTTGCGATCTCTTGCACCATGTACATGATCATTGGATATGAACTGATGTACGGTGGCGGTATGTTCCTGTCGGGAATTACAACCGTTGCGGGTATGGATGATGCGGCTGTTGCTGCGGTTCTGAAAGAATCTGCTGAAGCGGGTTTTGATGGTGATTCAGTTTACTCTGGCGCCTCTGACTTCTTCTTCCAGGTTGTTTTCGTAGCCACTGCGATGTCGATTGTTTCCGGTGCTGTTGCCGAACGTATGAAGCTGTGGGCTTTCCTGGTCTTTGCCGTTGTTATGACCGGTTTCATCTACCCAATGGAAGGTAGCTGGACCTGGAATGGTGACTCAGTCTTCGGTCTGTTCGAACTGAGCTACAGTGACTACGCCGGTTCCGGTATTGTTCACATGGCGGGTGCAGCTGCTGCCCTGGCTGGTGTTCTGCTGCTGGGTCCTCGTAAAGGTAAGTACAAAAAAGACGGAACCATCAACCCAATCCCCGGTGCCAATATGCCGCTGGCGACCCTGGGTACCTTCATCTTGTGGATGGGCTGGTTCGGATTCAACGGTGGTTCAACCCTGAAACTGGGCGGAATCTCTGTCGCTAACGAAGTTGCTAACGTGTTCCTGAACACTAACGCTGCTGCAGCGGGTGGTTTGATTGCTGCCCTGATCCTGGCTCGTCTGATGTTCGGAAAAGCTGATCTCACTATGGCACTTAACGGTGCGCTGGCTGGTCTGGTTGCGATCACTGCTGAGCCTGCGGATCCTACACCTCTGATGGCAACGATCATCGGTGCTGTGGGTGGTGCGATCGTCGTAATGTCAATCGTGTTCCTGGATAAAGTGAAGATTGATGATCCTGTCGGTGCCATCTCAGTACACGGCGTCGTTGGTTTCTTCGGTGTCATGGTCGTACCGGTTACGGATGCTGATGCCACCTTCGGTGGCCAGCTGATGGGTGCTGCCGTGATCTTCGGATGGGTGTTCATCACCAGTTTGATTACCTGGTTGGTCATCAAGGTAGTTATGGGCTTACGTGTAAGTGAAGAAGATGAATACAACGGTGTCGATATCGCAGAATGCGGTCTTGAAGCCTATCCTGAATTTGTTGGAGCACAAGGCTCAGGCAAGTAATCAGGTCATCTGTCAAACAAACACTTTTTAAAGGTGTTGCCATGACCTTGGCGCCCTGCGAAAGCAGGGCGCTTTTTTTATGTCTGCAATATCAAGCTTGCGTTCCTTCGTGCTTGAGCAAAAAAGTTGATCTGCATCAATAGAGATTGCACAAGAAAAAACGCTCTTCCCAATTAGTGATTAAACTAAAAGTAGACGCTTAAAAATTGGCGGAGGTTTGTATGCATTATCTGAAATGGACATTATTGACCTTGCTGGCCACGCTGTTGATTGCTTCGAGCACAGCACTGGCTTTTTCTTTTGATTTCGGTGATGGAGATGATTTCTATTACCGTCCCTGGTTGGGAGGGCCTTATGCCCAGCCTTACTACCAGACCTGGCGGCCTTATTTCTATCCACCACAGTTGCCCTCATTTGACCGGCACGAGATGGTGCGGGAGCGACAGGATTTGATGGGCGATAACATGGATGCCATGGAACAGCTGACAGAGTTGTTGTATGGCAAATATGGCTTTGATCGGGCAGAAGCGATCCGAATGGCCCGTAAAATTGAACTGACATCAGGCACGGCCCTGACCCGTAATTTTCATCCTGGCGCAGTACGCGAAAGTGGTTCTCGTACTACACCAGGCTACTGGGGCAATGAGCAGCAATTTAAGGCAAATGCTGAAGCGTTAAAAGCAGCAGCAGCCGATCTGGCTAACGAATTGGCTAAACAGCCCAAAGTGGAAGAGGGTGCGGTTTTCCTGACTCCACGTTTCAGGGATGACAATGATGCTCCGCAAAAAACTGCGGTGTCTCCTGCAATCTGGGAAAAATTCAATACCCTGTCAAACACCTGTGAAAGTTGTCATCGCAGTTTCCGTGGAAGAAGCTGGTGGTAGTCTTACGGGTGAATGATATGAATAAGGTTCCCGTCAGTCAGGGGTTTCTGGCGGGAACAAACGGAAATTCTCCCAGGTAAGTGATATTCCAGTAATTTCCGGTTTTCTCGAATTCGTCTGTACGGGTGAATTGATATTTATAGGTGAGTACACGCATGTATCGCGGTGCTGCCTGGTCTTCAAAAGGGTTGTATTTCAACAGCCCCGTGATGGCGGGTTCATTACGCTGCAAGCCATAAATAAAGGCATCAAACCAGAATTTCATTGCTGGTTCTTTGGATGGCACAAACCAGATCATCCAGTCCAGCCTGGGTTGATGCGGCACGATGAACGGTGGTATTTCCCGTGCATGGTTTGGTTTGTATTTAAACAGGTATTGTTTCCATTGTTTGCCGTCATGGCTGCCTTCAAGGCTGAATTCATAACGCTCAACCTGCATGGTTGGAAATACATGATAGACATTTCCCAGGCCCCATGCGCGTGTCCAGAAAAATGCCCTGGGAGCCTGGAGGTTGGCAAAAACCTGCGCGGCAATGGCAATGCTGGTAGTGACAATCAGCAACGCAAAAACCGAGGTTACAACAAAACCGGTTTTTCTGTCAGCCATCTCAATGGTTGCCGATGGCTTGAGTCGTTTTAGGAAACCGAGTGCGCGATCATCCAGCAGGAAGAGACACAACACGATGGTCAGCAGGTTGATCCAGTTGTGATTGCTGGAGGCAATAATCAGTAGTTGCAACAGAATCGTACTGAACGCGGCAAACAATCGGAAACGACGTGGCAGGAAAATAAAGAATGGCACAATCAGTTCCACGAAAAGCGTAAAACCGGTCCCGGTTTTTAGCAGCCAATCTGGTAACTGGTGAAAATACCAGGCTCCCAGGTGAGGTAATGGCTGGGTCTCGAAATAATAATTTAATGTCGTCAGGTCCTGCCAGCTGGGATCCTGTAATTTGGAAGCGCCCGATAGAAAGCGCAACCGAAACAATAACCAGTGAAACAGGAAAATGACAATGCGATTATTGTTCCAGATCAGGAGGATGGTCAGAAACCCGGCCTCCAGCAACAGGTAATCCCACTGAAAATTCAGGAAGGTCTGACCAACATGAAACAATGAAAGATAAAGCCCGAACAGGCCGATACTGACCAGCAACCGGGCCTTGCCAATCAATAACAGAAAGGAAAGCGCCATACCGGCATAACAGGTCATTACCAGGCTGATATCGGAGGCATCCAGCCAGAATAGTGTAGGAACTCTCAACCAGGCTATATCACCCAGCTGGGTTTCAATATTTTGTAAAAAATAATGAAGCGGAAGGATACCATTGGCGCCGACCAGCCCGCTAACCTGTGCGGATAATGAATAAAAAGCCGCGAAGTAAATTAACGCAATACAGCGAATAAACCACCAGCTTGCAATGGTATAGCTGTTTGCAGCTGGATCACTGGTGTTTTTGGAATAAAACCCGTCCTGAAAAAGTAACCTGCTCATAAAATTGTCAACGTAACCATGCAAACTCATGGATTAGGATTATCCTTAAAATAATAGTCTGATTTTTAGAGGTCGCGCTCGATGTACGCTCCAAACCGATTATTGAAGGCTCTTGTTTCTGTCTTGTGGTTCGTTTGCCAGTCTTTGCCTGCTGCAGATGACTACCAGCAGGAAAGACAGATGATGGTTAAGAAAATTGAACTTTCCGTTTCCCAAACTCGCCATTACCTGGATAAATCTGAATTTAATACGCAGGTTATGGATGTTATGGCCAGCGTTCCCCGCCACGAGTTTTTACCTGGTGATCAGCTTGATTATGCCTATGAAAACCGTCCCCTGCCGATTGGTCACGGTCAGACTATTTCACAACCCTATATTGTTGCCTTGATGACAGACCTGATAGAAACCCGGCCCGACTACAAGGTGCTGGAAGTCGGTACCGGGTCAGCTTACCAGGCAGCGGTACTGGCTGAACTGGTTGATGAGGTATACAGCATCGAAATCATCAAGCCGTTGGGAGAAGCGGCTTCCAGGCGACTTGCCAGGCTCGGCTATGACAATGTGCACACCCGTATTGGTGATGGTTACTATGGCTGGCCTGAAGCTGGCCCTTTTGATGCCATTGTGGTTACCGCAGCTTCCAGTCATGTACCACCTCCATTGATCAGGCAGCTCAAGCAGGGAGGTCGTATGGTGATTCCCGTTGGCAGTCGTTTCATGACCCAGCAATTGCTGTTTGTTGAAAAGGACAGTGAGGAGAAGGTTTTTACGCGACAGGTGATGCCGGTGCGCTTTGTACCCTTGACCGGTCAACACTAGGT
>JABDQZ010000360.1 GCA_013041975.1 Gammaproteobacteria bacterium | reverse complement strand
CGATCTTGAGTGTGTAAAAATCGGTTTCCGACATGTTAAAATCTGCCATCGGGCCGTCTTCGGTATCAATAGTGGCCTTGGCCAGCAACATGGTCAGTTCCGGTACCCGGCGTCAATGGCCACAAGTATGAGGTGATTTATCATCAATCGCGCCAGCGATAAGTTCGATAAAAGATTCAAAAAGTTTCTTCTGATCATCAATCAGTCGTTTGTTTGATAATGCCACAGCTGCCTGCGAGGCGAGTGACTCAACCAGTTGCTGGTCTTCTCTAGAGAAAGAAACAATTTCACCAGTTTCATGACTTTTGGCGTTGATCAGCTGAAGTACGCTGATCACTTTGTCATGGTGGTCGATGATAGGTACCGTCAGGAAAGACTTGGAGCGGTAATGCATTTTTTCATCGAATGCCTTGGTGCCCGAAAAGTCGAAATTCTCGTTTGTATATGAATCATCAACGTTGACAGTTTGTTTGTTAACAGCCGAAAATGCGGCAACGTTGTGTGTATTCGGACTTCCGTCAGATTCAAACAGTTTCACCGGTGGTAACTGGCACCGTTCACCTGAGGTTCCGCCCAGGTGAGTGTTCAGCGATTTGTTCATCAGAATGGTAAATGCCAGCTCGTTACCGTTACGCGTATAGAGAGTACCACCGTCAGCGTTGGTAATTTCCTTGGCACTGGATAGAATCTTTTCAAGCAATACGTTGATATTCTGTTGTGAAGACAGTGCAATACCTATCTCGTTCAGGCGAGCCAGTCTCTCGACCTTGCTTACCGGGCGATTTGTTGCACCTGTCGGATTGGTGGATGATTGATCTGTCATATTGTTGGCTTTCTTGATCCCTGACTCGTTCCCACTATTTTAGCTGATTACACTATTTTGGCATGAATTACTTGATCTGGCTTGTTTGATCATGCAAATTTGTGAATGTGAATATCCGTGATCTCAAATATTTTGTTGCTGTCAGTGAAACCATGCATTTTGGCAAGGCGGCAGAACGCTGCTTTGTCAGCCAGCCAACACTGAGCGGGCAGATCAAGAAACTCGAAGAAGAACTGGGTGTCAGCCTGTTTGAACGAACCAACCGCTCGGTTGCCATTACACCGGTAGGTGAACTGGTACTGCTGCATGCCAAGAGACTGTTGGAGCAGTCAGATGCGATTCTGCAGCTGACCCGGGCGCATAGTGATCCTTTGGCAGGGCCGTTGCGGGTGGGAGCCATACCGACGATCAGTCCCTACCTGATGCCATTGGTTTTGATGCCTCTGAAAGAGAAATATCCGCAAATGAAACTGGTCCTGCAGGAGGAAACGACGGATAACCTGCTTGAGCACCTGCGTGCACACCAGATTGATGTGGCGATACTTGGAACTCCGCCAGATGACTCTGATCTCGAGGAACGTCAACTGTTTGATGAGCCTTTCTGGTTGGCGCATCACGCCGATCATGAACTGTATACAAAAGAAGAGATCAGTCGTCGCGATCTGGGTAATCTTGATTTACTGTTGCTGGCAGATGGCCATTGTCTGGCACGCCAGGTCATGGATGTGTGCAGGATCGACGAAAATAAACTGGAAGATGTTTCTGCTGACCTGAGGGCGGCAAGCCTTGAAACGCTGTTGCAGCTGGTCAGTGCCGGCTATGGAAGTACGCTGGTGCCGGCTTTGGCGATGCAGGGCTCATGGATGACTGGATCCGGCATCATCGCCCGCAAGCTTGACATCAAGGATGCATTTCGCACCGTGCGACTGGTCTACAGAAATACCTTCCCACGCAAGCAAGTCATCGAAATTCTTACCAAAGTTATTAAAACCAACCTGCCCAACACGGTAAAACGCAAGTAAACAGCGTGTTGCCTAAAATGCCTCCGACAACTTTTTAGCCACAGGCCTGCTGTTCCAGTTCATAACCGGCAGACGACGACTGACTGTTTCTGCGCTTTGCATATCCTCAAAAGGACCGTACACCAGTGTGTAAGTCATGCGACCCGAGATTTCCTTTTCTACATAAGACAGGTTGTTTTCATCCAGAAGGCTGGAGAAGCGATAGGCTGCCTCATAAAGTGCCTGTTTGCTGTCCGCACTGAACACTTCAACAACATAGAGTTCCTTGTTCTGGGAGTCCAGCCATGAAGTGGTATGGATAGTGTTGTCCTTGCCAAAGGTGCGGTAAGGGTTCATGGCATTCATGCGCTGGTCGCTGTTTTCAGTTTTTTCCTGCAGGCTCTGAATGCTGGCTGCAATGGCTTCCAGCTGTTTTTCATGCTGTTCGATTGAAACCGCCAGTTTGCCATCATCAGCCTTGCTTTGAGCTTCAAGGGTGGTGATGCGAGTCGTGTTCTCGGTTTGTATGCTAGCTTGATCGGCAACCGTCTGCTGTATTTTCAGATCAGTTTCCGTGGAGGTGGCCCAGCGATCCTGTTGCAGATAGCTGAAAATGGCGAAAGTGGCTGCAATCAGTAGCAGTGCCACAGCAAAGCCTTTATGGTGGCGGTCAATGGTATCGTTCACCCGACCCAGCGCTGTGGTGTGTACTGCCGTGACTGATTCGAGTTCATCGCTGCGTTCTTCAAGATCCGTTGTACGGATATCGAGAATATTTTTCTGCAGCTGTAAATCTTCGGTTGTGTCTTCCAGGGCTTGCGCACGGTCAGCCAGTTCAGCATCGATCTGCATCAGTTCGGCAACCTTGTCGTCGAGCAGATTGACAAGATTGGTGTGAGCCTGGCGTACATTGGCAACTTCATGATTGAAATTTTCTTCAATCATATTACTGCGCACTGTCAGGGCTTCATCACGCTGTTCAGACTGTTCGGCAACTTCCTTGATTTCAGCCTTGATGCGACTTTCCAGCGCATCTATCGTGGTGCGGATGACGTTGATGCGAGAATCGATGTCTTTGGCCATCTGCGAAGCGCGGTCTTCAATTCGGTTGGCGCGTTCGATCATCTGCAACTGGCCTTCAGCCAGTTCATCCAGACGTTCGTTGGTGGAGAGTTTCATTTCAACCAGGTTGTTGGTGAATTCCGAACGGGCCTGTTCCAGGTTGGCACTGAGGATGTTGGCGCTGGCCGCAAGGCGCTGGTAGTCCTGAGTCATCTTTTTATATTGATTACTCATCACGGCGATTTTTTCACTTGCCTGGCCCAGCTCTGCGGTCTGGTTGGCAGAATGTTTTTTGGTTTCAGATAGCAGTTCGCGGAATGACTTGTTGGTTGCGCTTTCACGCGCATTGAGGTGTTTCAATTCCGATTCGATATCGCCAAGGCGGCTATTCAGGTCTGGGGCAGTCTGCATAGTTGCTTTTTCATTCAGGTGAATGAGTTTATCCATTGCCGCCTGGGCAGGATTATCCGGTTTTTGTTTTTCTTGATCGTTCATGAAATTGTCCTCTCTTGCAGTCAAAAAGCCAACCACTTAAGAATTGGAGTTAAATAATATTCGAATATTCTAATATAGAATCGATTATTTTTCAATACTGGTTATGAAAACTCACGATTTGAGCCTCGCATCAGGTATGCTTTTAACAATAAAGTGAGAAAAAATATGAACACAAACCTGTCCGGATTTTTACATCAAATCATTGTTTCCATTGATACCTGGGTTCGGGCTAATGGCATTAGCGCGTTGCTGATGACTACTGTGTCATTGGTGGTGATAGTGGCATTTCTGCTGTTGATGCTACGAAATCGTCTACAGAACGCTGCAATGGCGCAGCATCAGTTGCAACAGCAATTGGATGAATCCCGAAAACAGCACGAATCACTGCGACAACAGTTTGAGAGCACGCAGCAATCCCGGCAGCAAGCGGATATCAACATAAGCCGGCTGGATACATTGAAACAGTCGTTACAGGCCGAACTGGCTCGCAGTGATAAGGAGCTTGATCTTATCAAGGGTAATTTTGTTCAACTGCAGGATACGAAACAGTCACTTGAACTGGAATTAACCCGTCTCAAAACCAGTTACCATGAAAAACAGCATCAGTTCGAAGACCAGATCAAGCTGTTAAACGATGCCAAACAGCAGATGAAAAAGGACTTCGAGTTGCTGGCCAACGAGATTCTTGAAAACAAGGGCAAAGCCTTTCGTGAAATCAACCAGCAGAGTATTCAGAACCTGTTAAGCCCGGTGCAGAAAGAAATGAAGGGCTTTCGAGAAAAAGTCGAAAGTCTGCATACCGAGGAAACCAAGCAGCGTAGTGAACTGAAAGCTGAATTGTTGCATCTGCAGAAACTTAATCAGGACATTACCGACCAGGCCAGCCAGCTGACCAATGCATTGCAGGGGCAGAAAAAGGTGCAGGGTAACTGGGGTGAGCTGATACTGGAAAATGTACTCGACAGTTCAGGGCTGCGCAAAGGTGAAGATTATGAACGCGAGGTTAGCTTTAAAACAGAAGACGGCCGAAAACGACCGGATGCCGTCGTCTATCTGCCGCAGCAGAAACACCTGGTCATCGATGCAAAAACTTCACTGGCTGCCTATACACGCTATGTCAATGCTGAAAATGACCTGGAGAGGGAAAACGCGCTGGCCGATCATACAGCAGCCATCAGCGACAGGATCAATGAGCTCGCCGATAAAGATTATTATAAACTCCCGGGGCTTAATTCACCCGAGGTGGTCATCATGTTCATACCCATTGAGTCGGCTTATGTTGAAGCGCTCAAACACGATGACACACTTTACCAGAAAGGTATTGAGCGCAACGTACTGGTGGCAACCCCCACCACCTTGCTGACCAGTCTGAATATTGTCCGCCAGCTGTGGCAGTTTGAAGACCGCAACAAGCACACTGCCGAACTGGCAAACCGTGCCGAAAAATTCTACAACAAGCTCAACGGTTTTCTTGGCAGTATGCAGAAAGTGGGGGATCAGCTTGATAATGCCAAACAAACCTACGAGCAGGCTGTTAAACAGCTTTATAGTGGTCGTGCAAACCTGATAAAGCAGGCTTCAGAGTTCAAGGATCTTGGTGTTTCGGTACAAAAGGAATTGCCCGAGGAATTTGTCGAGAAGGCAAGACTGGAGCTGGATGATTCCAAGGTTATTCAGCTTGACTCGAAATCCTGACTGTCCTTGTACACACAAACACGATTGCGCCCGCTTTGTTTTGCTTTATACAGCGCCTTGTCGGCGGCTGAAATCAGGAAGGTATCGTTATCCGCATGCTCTGGATAAGCGGCTA
>JABDQZ010000355.1 GCA_013041975.1 Gammaproteobacteria bacterium | reverse complement strand
GGATGACCCCAATGCCGAAGAGCAGCGCCAGGCGCTGGAAAAGTACACCATCGATCTGACCGAAAAGGCTGAGCAGGGCAAACTTGACCCGGTCATTGGCCGTGATGACGAAATCCGCCGTGCTGTTCAGGTGTTACAGAGACGTACCAAGAATAACCCGGTGCTCATCGGTGAACCGGGTGTCGGTAAAACTGCCATTGCCGAAGGGCTTGCCAGCCGTATTATTAACGGCGAGGTGCCTGAAGGGCTGAAGAACAAACGACTGTTATCCCTGGATATGGGATCCTTGATTGCCGGGGCCAAGTTCCGGGGTGAGTTTGAAGAGCGTCTAAAAGGTGTTCTAAATGATTTAGCCAAGCAGGAGGGGCAGGTCATCCTGTTTATTGATGAAATCCATACCATGGTAGGTGCCGGTAAGGCGGAAGGCGCCATGGATGCAGGTAACATGCTCAAACCGGCACTGGCGCGTGGTGAGCTGCATTGCATTGGTGCCACTACACTGGATGAGTATCGCAAGTATATCGAGAAAGATGCCGCGCTTGAGCGTCGTTTCCAGAAAGTAATGGTGCTTGAACCAACCGTTGAAGATACCGTTGCCATCCTGCGTGGCTTGAAAGAGCGTTATGAAGTGCATCATGGCGTAGATATTACCGATCCTGCCATTGTTTCGGCTGCGACGCTCTCTCATCGCTATATCACCGATCGCCAGTTGCCCGACAAGGCCATTGACCTGATTGACGAGGCAGGTTCACAAATTCGTATGGAAATCGACTCCATGCCGGAGGAAATGGATAAGCTGGATCGTCGTCTTGTGCAGTTGAAAATCGAACGTGAAGCTCTTAAGAAAGAGTCTGATGATGCTTCCATAAAGCGTCTGCAGCTGCTTGAAGGGCAAATTTCTGAATTGGAGCGTGAATTCGCCGACATGGAAGAAATCTGGAAATCGGAAAAAGCGGCAGTCCAGGGTACTACCCATATCAAGGAGGCTCTGGAACGTGCCCGTCTGGATTTTGAAACGGCACGCCGCGCGGGTGATTTACAGCGTATGGCAGAATTACAGCACGGCACCATTCCCGAAATGGAACGCCAGCTGGATATGGCTTCACAGGTGGAAATGCAGGAAACCCGTCTGCTGCGTAACAGGGTGACAGAAGAGGAAATTGCTTCGGTTGTTTCCAAGTGGACTGGTATTCCCGTATCCAAAATGCTGGAAGGCGAAAAGGAAAAGCTGCTGCGCATGGAAGAGGAGCTGGGTAAGCGCGTTATCGGTCAGTCAGAAGCTGTAGGTGCAGTTTCCAATGCCATTCGTCGCTCACGTGCCGGTTTGGCTGACCCGAACCGCCCAAATGGTTCTTTTCTGTTTCTTGGGCCTACCGGGGTGGGGAAAACCGAGCTTTGCAAGGCGCTCGCTGAATTCCTGTTTGATACCGATGAGGCCATGGTGCGCATTGATATGTCAGAATTCATGGAAAAGCATTCTGTTGCCCGTTTGATTGGTGCACCTCCAGGCTATGTCGGTTATGAAGAAGGTGGATACCTGACAGAGGCTGTGCGTCGCCGCCCTTACAGTGTGATTCTCATGGACGAAGTCGAAAAAGCGCATTCAGATGTGTTTAACGTATTGTTGCAGGTACTGGATGATGGACGCCTGACTGATGGCCAGGGGCGTACAGTTGATTTCAGAAACACCGTCATCGTTATGACCTCAAACCTGGGGTCAGACATCATCCAGACCATGGCAGGTGATGAAAATTACGACAGCATGAAGACGGCAGTAATGGAAGTGGTTGGCCAGCATTTCAGGCCGGAGTTTATTAACCGTGTTGACGAGACAGTGGTCTTCCATCCATTGGGTAGAGAACAGATCCGTGCCATTTCAAGTATCCAGATTCAGTATCTGGCGGATCGCCTGGCAGACCGTGACATGCGTTTGCATGTATCCGAAGCTGCAATCGACAAGCTCGGAGAGGCGGGATTTGATCCGGTTTACGGAGCAAGGCCGTTAAAGCGGGCTATTCAGCAGCAACTTGAGAATCCATTAGCCCAGCGTATTTTGGCTGGAGAGTTTGTAGCTGAGGATGAGATCAGTGTTAACGTGTCAGGAGATGAACTGGTTTTTGGGAAGCAATAAGTGATTGGGTGCCGGTTTTGAGCCGGTACCCAGCTATAAATCAGCCAGTAAAAACCCGTTGTCTTTCAATTGCTGCAAATCAATATCCGTTTCTGATTTTTTCAACGCGGCAGTGATTTTGTAAAATTCCCTATTTGAACCGGGTACAAGTACTTTTTCAGCCAGGTCCACCAGCCTGGGCTCCTCTACCATATCCAGTGCGTTGCGGATAATCAGTACTTTTGGCAATAAATTGGACTTGGGGTTGGCTTCAACGACGACGCCGCTTTCGCCGGAATTCAGTTTAACGATACTGCCTGGTGGATAAATGCCAACAGCACCAATAAAACGCATCACCAGGTTGGAATCAAACTGCTTACCGCGGGACTTGTTCATGATGCGGAAAGCCTCCATGTTGGTGCGCCCATCCTGGTAGCAGCGGTTACTGGTGATGGCATCAAAAGCATCAGTGATCGAGACAATTTTAGACCAGAGTGTCATCTGGTGTTCATAGAGACCACGGGGATAGCCGTGACCATCAATACGCTCATGGTGGGAGTGGGCAACATCCATCGCACCCGGGAAATTGCCGCCACTGTCCGCAATGATGTTACGGCCGTTGACCGGATGCTTTTTCATGATGCTGAACTCGTCAGTCGTGAGCTTGCCTTCCTTGAGTAAGACTTCATCAGGGGTAAGGACTTTTCCCATATCATGCAGTAAACCGCACACCCCCAGTTCTTCAAGTCTTTCGCGCTCCAGTCCCAGGGCGCGTCCAAAAGCGATAGTCAAAACGGCAACATTTAAACTGTGTTCTGCGGTGTATTCGTCACGATTTTTTATCGCGGTGAGCATCATCATGGCATCAGGTGTTTTGATGATGCTGTCTACGGCGTCTGAAACCACCTGTTTGGCGCCCTTGGTATCGATGGCTTTGCCCAGACGGATGTCATCCATCATATTGACAACCAGTTTACTGGCATGGTCGTAGTGTTTGCTTGCGTTATTGATTTCCGAGCGGGTATCCGTCTTTTGCAGTTTGCCATGCGAAACCCGGTTGCTCTGGTCTATGGCATTACGAGGCAGGTTGATTTTTTCCGTCTGCTGAATATCAATGGTGACTTCCTTGCAGCAGGAAATTACCGCATCAACATCTTCCCAATTCTGAAGTTTGAAGCCTTGAAACAGAAAAGGGCTGTCTTCCCAGGGGATATCGAGTTCTGCTACATACATTCCAGGTGCCAATTCACCAACAGGAATTTTCTGTAAGGCACTTTCCTTGACAGTAATAGAGGGTTTTGATTTGCGTTTTTTTTCCTTTTTGAAAAACATCAAGGTTTACCTGTGACGACTCTCTTATTGGTATACGATGAGCAATCCTGCTCCAACAAGAATGAGTATAACCAACCCAATAACAATAAACAGTCCGCTGGATAATTTTTTGTTAGAGGCTTCGACTGGTTTTGACATTGGAATGGTCTTGTCACTGGAAGATATCACCATAGTTGCATCAGGATCTTCCGTTTCGCCATGCTCACGTACAAAAATCAGCTTGTAATTGCCGATACTGACCTGATCACCGGCTTTGAGTGTTTTTCCAGTGACTTTCTGGCCATTGACCAGGGTGCCATTGGTGCTGCCAAGGTCTTTCAACAGGATTTCATCTGGCTTGATGGTGATTTCTGCATGCTGACCACTGATCATTTTTTCATCTAACTGAATGTTGCATTCCGGCTTGCGGCCAATGACCATGGTACCGGCAGTCAGTCGAATATTTTTTTCTACTTTTCCTTTGTGGACAATTGCAAGTTTGTACATGAGCCTGAAATTCCCGTTAATGTGAGAATTAAAGATTAGCCAAAAACACGGTCTCTGGCCAGCACCAAATTCGGTAGCCACTGTCTATGCAAATGCACTAGAATTAACAGGATCGAATTCAGTTCTATTGAAGAGTTATTCATTTATGCGCACCATCGGGCGTTATGAACCCCAGAAACAGATAGGCTCTGGCAGTCAGGGAACCGTTTATCTGGCTGAAGATCCCAAGCTCAAGCGCAATGTTGCCATCAAGATGCTTAATAAAGGGCTCATGGGAAGCCAGGGAGATTCTTTGGCATTTGAGCAGGAAGCGCAGGCACTGGGGCGTTTTCAGCACCAGAATATTGTTTCTGTTTACGATCTTGGTCATTACGAAGATCGTCCCTACATTGTTTTCGAATTCGTGGAAGGGGAACTGCTTTCTGATGTTATCGACAAGGGCGGCATGGATATGCTGCAGGTTGTTGAGATGATGGAAGGCATCACTTCTGGTGTAGCCAAGGCTCATCAGAACGGTGTAGTGCATCGCGACCTGAAACCTCAGAATATCATTATCAATGAAGACGGTACGCCCAAAATCATGGATTTTGGTATAGCCATGCTGATTGAGGAAAATCAGCAAAGTGAGCACCTGGTCGGTACACCACGTTACATGGCTCCCGAATATGTTCGCCAGAAAATGGTGAGCCCAGGCATTGATGTGTTTGCCCTGGGCGCGATTTTTTATGAGATGTTAACCGATAATCCTGCCTTTGCCGGACAATCGACTTCTGACGTACTGGCGCGGATTCTGGTTGGCCCTCCAAAACCACCTTCAACCATAAATGACAAGGCCGATGATGTTATTGACGGTATTTGTCTCAAGTCACTGGCAGCAAATCCCCGCGACCGGTATTCGAATGCCGGCAAACTGAACGAAGTTCTGCAGGCTTACCTGAAAGATCATGCCGAAGTGATTTCCGTCGATAGTCAGGGTAAGGCGACGCTGGAATTTCTTTATCGACGTATGCAGCGAAAAAAGGATTTTCCGGCGCTGGCTGATTCAATTCGAGCCATCAATCAGTTGCAATCCAACAGCAAGGAAGATGCAGAGAAGCTCGCGGCCCTGATCGTGAATGACTTCGCCCTGACCAACAAGATTCTGAAGGTGGTTAATTCTGCCTATTACGGCACGTTTGCCGGGAAAATCAGTACGGTATCCCGTGCGATTGTTGTCCTGGGAGTGGACCAGGTTCGCTCCATGGCCGCCTCGCTGATTTTTTTCGAACACATGAGCAATCATGCCGTTGCCAGCAAACTTAAAACATTGATGGCTTCTTCTCTGTTTAGAGCGGTGTTTGCTGAAAACATGACGGCTTCGGCAGACATGCCGGATGTGGAAGAAGCTTTTCTATGTTCCATGTTTTATGAACTGGGTCAGGCCCTGGTGGCTTACTATCTGCCAGAAGAGGACAGGGAAATAGAACGTCTGATTGCCAGGGGTAAAAAAACCGAGACTGAGGCGTCCTTGCATATCCTGGGTGTGCGTTTCGAAGATGTAGGAGCCTTTGTTGCGAGGCAGTGGAATTTCCCCGACATCATTACTCAGGGAATGGAACGGCTGCCACCTGGGAAACTTCAGTCTCCAAATTCACCAATAGACAAGTACCGCCTGATTACTCAAATGTCTGACAAGGCAACAAAGGTATTGGCCGAAGGTGGATCAGTTGAAGATGTGCAAAAAGTCGTTAGCAGATACTCCGGTGTGTTGCCGGTGAAAACTAAAGCCGTTGAAGGCGTGGTAGACATTGTTCGCAATAATTTCTCAAAAATGTCGCAGAAACTGGCCCAGGATAAAAGTGTTGATCATCACGTGCTTAAACTGCAAGGCAAAGCCGGAACTGAATCTCAGGCTATTACCACCAGCACCGCGGCTGGCAGTTTCAATATCGATTCGGTGCTGAATGAGGAAGTTGAGGCTGAAGATGCCCAGGAAATGGATATTGAAAGTGTATTGAGTCGTGGCTTGCAGGAGGCTACCAGTATTTTGCTGGAAACCGGGGATGTCAGCCAGGTATTCAACACGGTACTGGAAACCCTGTATCGAGGACTTCAGTTTCGACGGGTGTTTTTGTTTTTGGCTAAAGATGGAGCTTACACCGCAAGACTTGGCTTTGGTGAGCAGATCAAGGAAATGCTGACGACTTTCAAGGTAACCCTGGGTGCCGAACGCAATATTTTTTCGGTTTCACTGAAGAAAGGCGTGGATATCTATATTGCTGACGTTAATCTTGAGAAAACGCGTAAAGACATGCCAAAGTGGTATTATGAAAAAACTGATGCAGGGTCTTTTGTGTTGTTTCCGCTTATTATGAAAGACAGGCCGGTCGGTTTTATTTATGGTGAATTTGCTCGTCCCAACCAGCTGAAACTGGAAAATAAGGTGTTCAATCTCATCAAGTCTTTGCGTAACCAGATGATTCTTGCCCTCAGGCAGAGATAGTTTTTCGAACTTAACTGAATATGCTTTTTCTCGGCATCGACACCGGTGGAACCTTTACCGATTTTGTCCTGGTTGATCAGCAACAGATTCGTGTTCACAAGGTCTTGTCTTCTCCCAATGCGCCAGAACGCGCCATCTTGCAAGGCATTGATGAACTGGGGATAAGTGGCAAAGCAGTCACCGTAATCCATGGGTCCACAGTTGCCACTAATGCCGTATTGGAAGGTAAAGGTGTTGCAACAGCTTATGTCACGAATACCGGGTTTAAGGATGTTCTCACCATAGGCCGTCAGGCACGCCGGGAATTATATAATCTTCAACCTCACACATCGCTTCCTCCGGTTGCTGACGCATTTTGCCTTGAGGTAGATTGTCGTTTGTCTGCAGAAGGTGAATGGATCGGTGAATTATCCGATGAATCGCTCTGCGGTCTTGCGGCTCAAATAGCAGAAATGGATGTCGAAGCCGTAGCTATTAATCTGCTGTTTTCCTACATAGATGATTCGGCTGAACAGAAAATGAAGTCGGTATTGCCGGATGATCTGTTTGTCTCAGTTTCCAGTGAGGTACTTCCTGAGATTGGTGAATATGAAAGGGGTGTGGCGACCTGGCTAAACAGTTGGGTTGGGCCCTTGATCCAGGGCTATATCAGTCGCTTGCAAAAGGGGCTGGGGCAGAATCGCCTGGCGGTTATGCAAAGTTCTGGTGAAACCATGGATGCCACCCAGGCGGCTTCACAGGCAGTACGCATGTTGTTATCAGGTCCTGCCGGTGGCCTGGTGGGCGCCCGCTTTGTTGCCTCTTTATCAGGTCGAAAGCGATTGATGACATTCGATATGGGGGGGACTTCCAGCGATGTTGCACTGATTGATGGTGACATTCAGCTGACGAATCGAGGCAAAATTGATCATTATCCGGTTGCCGTTCCCATGGTGGATATGCATACCATCGGAGCGGGTGGAGGGTCTATTGCATATCTCGATTCAGGTGGCATGCTGCAGGTCGGACCGGAGTCTGCCGGTGCCTCGCCCGGCCCCGCCTGTTATGGAAAAGGCGGGCTGTTACCGACGGTAACTGATGCCAATCTGGTGCTGGGTCGAATACCTGAAAACAGTTTGCTTGGCGGCTATCTGCCTTTGAAAAAGTCGTTGGCAGAAACAGCAGTTAATCGACTTGCGACTAAAATGCATGTCAGCCTCTCAGAAGCTGCCATGGGTATTGTTGATATAGCCAATGAACACATGGCCCGTGCTTTGCGGGTGATTTCTGTACAAAAGGGCTATGACCCGAATGATTTTACCCTGGTCTCATTCGGCGGTGCCGGTGGGCTGCATGTCTGCGCATTGGCTGACAAGCTGGAAATGAAACAGGTCCTGATACCGGTATATGCCGGTGTCCTGTCTGCCCTGGGGATGCTGGCAACCAGGCCAGGACGTCAGCTATCCCGAACTCACGTGGGTCTTCTGAATACCCAGAGCAATGGAAGTCTGGAAAAAGAGTTTGAACAGCTGGCTGTTCGCGGGCGTGATGCCTTAATGGCGGAAGGCGTTGCTGAAGATACACTATCAGCAAGCTATTCGCTGGACCTGCGTTACCAGGGGCAGTCAAATACCTTGAATATTACCTGGCAGGATATCCAGACTTGTGAGCAGAACTTTCATTTCAGACATGAAAGACGCTATGGGCATCGGCTGGAGATGCCTGTTGAACTGGTTAATATCAGGGCAGGCATTCATGGAGAGGGGCTTGAAATCACATTACAGAATCAAGCTGCTTCAGTGTCAGCGGCTGATGAAGAAGCTTACAGTGCAATACCGGTATCTTCCAGAGAGAAACTGCCGGTCGAGGAAACCATCTCAGGTCCCGCCATTTTAGTGGAAAAAGTGGCTACCATCTGGATAGCAGCAGGATGGAATTGTACACAGGATACGTCTGGAAACCTGATACTGACTAAACTTCCATCCCCATTACAGCCCTGAACCCCTCATGGCTGCTGTTCAGATAACTTTCATTCAGACAATCAGTATCACATCCACTGAATGACGCATTATCCCAGTCCAGGTTTTCATAGGCGATGGCGCACTCCAGTGCTTCTCCCAGTTCACCACTATGTTCCAGCAGAGCCTTGCTGATGTCATCAGACAGTGGCAGCTTTTCAAGAATCTTTTCCATGGGTGTGCGCATCAACACATCCAGGATGGAAAGTGTACCAACGGTAAAAGCGGTATCTGGATTGCTGTTACCGGATTTGGTGACCAGCGCCTGACACATATAGGCGCGAACCACCGCATTGACCAGCATATCCTTGTTTTCGGTTTTCATGCTGGTCATGGCAAGTACTGTCGCCCAGGCTTTAACGCGTTTAAGCCCCAGCAATACGACTGCCTGCTTGATAGATTCAATTTTCTGTCGCAGTCCGATGGCGGCAGAGTTGATATAGCGCAGTATCTTGTAACTGAGAGCAGGATCCTGCTGGATTAAATTATCAAGTGAGTCAATGGTTACATCTGGATCATTCAGGTTGGCGAGCAACTGGAGAATGATAATTTCGTTTTCTGAGAGGGCGCGCGTTGCAACCAGCGTAGGTTGAGAGAAGTTTTCCCCCTGGAAAAAATTGAATTCCATTGCCTTGCAGTATGCTTCCTGTTCATCGGTCGAGATGTTTTCAGCAATGGATTGGATAGAAAACGGTTTGAGTGTTGCAAGTTGTTCAGGCAATTGTTCTGCCGCTTGAGTGATATCAATTTTTACAAAATCGATTTTATTAAGCAGAGGCTGCCACTTTTCTTCAAAGTGGTAGTTTTCGATTCCGAAAGAAAACCCCTGTACATGACAATTTTCAAGGCACTCGTTCAAATCGTCCGTTAATTGGGTATCTGCCGGTAATGTCAGAATGACTTTTTCAGCGTCAAATGGCAGGGGTACCATGTCAATCAGAAATTGCGCCTCGATAGTTATCATCGCCTTGTGGGGGCCGGCAACTTTTTCAAAGCCTGTTTCTACAAAGGTGTTGAGCATCAGTGCTGATGAAGATGCATGTCCATTGTGTTCGAGGCTTGAGCGCACTTCATAGGCGAAGACATTCCCCGATGAGTTGAAGATTGCCTGACGCCCAATCAGTATTTCGTCTGCTGATATTTTCATGATGATGATTTTGATCGCAATTGTTTATTTTTGCAAAAAATTGTTGGGAACAATTTTTCACGAGCGTAGCGAGCCCAAAGGGTGAGTCTCAGCGATGAGATGAATAAAAAATTTTGGGCGAAAAAAAACCGCGTAAACGCGGTTTTTTAATATCATACAACCAGCAATCCTTACTTGATTTTTGATTCCTTGTAAATTACGTGCTTACGAACCACAGGATCGTATTTTTTGATTTCCATTTTGCCGGACTGGTTACGCTTGTTTTTGGTCGTAGTGTAGAAATGACCAGTGTCTGCAGTAGAAACAAGTTTTATTTTATCGCGCATCTCAATAGCTCCTTATACGTTCTCACCGCGAGAGCGGATATCAGTCAAAACAGCATCGATGCCTTTTTTATCGATGATTCTCATTCCCTTTGAGGAAACACGCAGGCGAACCCAGCGGTTTTCAGTTTCAACCCAGAAACGGTGAGTATGCAGATTAGGCATGAATCTGCGACGAGTTTTGTTATTGGCGTGGGAAACGTTGTTGCCCGAAAGTGGACGTTTTCCGGTTACCTGACAGACTTTAGACATGACGAAAACCTAAGTATAAATTCAAAAATTCTGTTATCCGGCCAACTGTTTCTGCGTTGCAAAATCAGACCCGGTGTAAAAAGACGCGCATTTATATCAAAACGGGCGCCACAGTTCAAGTATTAAAGTATCCCCTGTTCGGCGAATGAGTAGCATTCGCAGTCGCCGACTATGATGTGGTCAAGCACCCTGATGTCAACCAGATCAAGCGTTTTGGTGAGCTTTTGAGTGATATCCCGGTCAGCGTTGCTCGGTTCGGAGACGCCGGAAGGATGATTGTGTGCAAAAATTATCGCCGCAGCATTGTGTTTAAGGCATTGTTGCAGTACTTCACGAGGGTAGACACTGGCTCCATTAATGCTGCCCCTGAACATTTCCTCAAAGCAGATGACCCGATGGCGATTGTCCAGAAACAGGCAGGCAAATACTTCATGAGGTTGATCACGCAGTTTCGATGCGATAAAAGCCTGCGCAGATGAAGGATCAGTTAGCGCTACGCCGCGGTCAAGCTGTTGCCAGTGATGGCGTTTTGCCATTTCCAGCACCGCCTGCAACAGGGCAAATTTTGCTGTGCCCAGACCCACGTGAGCACAGAAGTCTTTTTGGTTGGCGGTTAATAGGTTTCTCAGGCTGCCAAACTGGTTGAGCAGGTCACGGGCGAGGTCAACTGCGGTTCTTCCCCTGACCCCGGTTCTCAGGAATATGGCCAGCAGTTCGGCGTCTGAAAGATGTTGAGCCCCTTGCGCCAGCAGTTTTTCCCGGGGACGTTCGGCTTCCGGCCAGTGTTTGATCGACATATCACGAATCCTTGTGATGAATGTAGCGAGACAAATTATCTGAAAATACAGTTGACTACAAGCCAAAGCAGGTTAATCTTAAGGTCAGTAACCACTTACAGAATAATGAAATAAATTGCTGCATGAATCTGCAAGGCAAAAACATTCTACTTGGCATTACCGGCGGCATAGCAGCCTACAAGATACCTGAACTTGTACGTTTGCTGAAAAAAGCCGGGGCCAATGTACGCGTGGTAATGACACATGCTGCACAGCAATTTGTTACCCCGTTGACAATGCAAAGCCTGTCAGGAGAACCGGTAAGAACCGAACTCATGGATCCAGAGCAGGAATCGACTATGGGTCATATCGAACTGGCCCGCTGGGCCGATGTGATTCTGATTGCTCCGGCAACTGCCAACTTTCTTTCGCAAATGACCCATGGGATTGCCAATGACCTGCTGACGACGCTTTGTCTGGCAGCAGACAGCGAAATTATCGTGGCCCCTGCGATGAATCATGTGATGTGGAGACATCCTGCTACGCAAGTCAATGTTGAAACACTGAAGGGTTTCGGGGTGCAGTTTGAAGGTCCTGTCCCAGGTGACCTGGCCTGTGGCGAGACCGGGCAAGGTCGTATGCAGGAACCCGAAGAACTGTTCGTTGCGTTGCAGCATTACTTTAGTCAGTCCATTTTGTCTGGCGTGAATGTGGTCATCACCGCGGGCCCGACATACGAGGCCATCGATCCGGTACGTTTTATTGGTAATCGCAGTTCCGGAAAAATGGGATTTGCGCTTGCTGAAGCCTTTGTCAGGGCTGGGGCGAATGTCAGCCTGGTTGCTGGTCCCGTGAGCCTCGATACGCCTCAAGGTGTGAAACGCTATGATGTAGAGTCTGCTGAACAAATGTCAAACCAGGTTAGTTCATTGTTGTCCGGTTGTGATCTGTTTGCTGCCTGTGCTGCTGTTGCAGATTATCGGGTTGTTGACAGTGCGCAGCAAAAGATCAAAAAGCAGGATAGGGAAATGTCACTGCAATTAATACCTAACGAAGATATTCTTGCCAGTGTGGCAGGTGAGGGAAACCCACCTTTTACACTGGGCTTTGCGGCAGAAACGGAAAACCTGCTTGAATATGCGCAGGCTAAACTTGAACGCAAGAAACTGGATGTTATAGCGGCCAACCTGGTGGGGGCAGAAGAAGGTGGCTTCGGAGCAGAAAAAAATGCGCTGACTGTAGTCTGGAATGAAGGTAAAGTTAGCCTGCCAATGCAAAACAAGAAAAAGCTGGCACGTGAACTGGTTGATATCGTTGCCAGGCTCTACCTGCAAAAGAAAAACAATACTGAGAACTACCGACTAATACAGGGGCTTAAATAGCGTGGAAGAACAAAGCCAGGAAAATTCCGGTCAAAAGCAGAAACTGAAACAGGTTTCGAGAACAAGTATTAGAGGCGCATTTCTGGGTCTGCTGCTGGTGGTGGTGATTATCGGTATCGTGGTGGCAGGTGTCAGTTTTGTTATGCAACAAAACAATATTTCGGAAGCTGAACAACATCTCGCTGATAATTCTGTGCAGATGCTGAGCCAGGGTATTACCTCCAGGACTGATGGTTACAGAAAACTTGTCAATCACCTGTCGCGCGAATCCCATATCGTTGAATTAATGAAAGTGAAAGATCTCACGACTCTGGAAGAGGTAGCTGCAGAAGTAACCGATAACTCCCCACACATCTTGAAGGTGCGTTATTTGTTGAAGGATCACAGCGATACCGATAATGATCCTGTAGTGCCCTTATCCTTTTCCACACTGGATATGGCGAACCGCGCGGCGAAATCCGGGGAGCTAACGGTTGCTGAATTTCATGCACCCAATTCTCCAGCAAAACACATTGCCTTGGCAGGCCCGATCAAAACCCTATCGGGTGAAACGCTGGGCGCTGTCCATGTTGCTTTTAATCCCCAGGAGCTGCTTGATCAGGTTAATCAATTGAAATCTCCAGGTGTTGCGGTTGCCCTGTTTCAGAAAAGTGGAGAAGACGGTATTGAACTGGCACGTTCAAACGGTTTTGGGTCAGCGCAGGACAAGCCTGTTCGTATTGAAGGCAGCATCTGGGAATTGCATTATCAGCCACTATCTGCGACTTCCTTTATAGGGAAAATGCTGGTAGCCATTGTCATATTGGCAGGTACCCTGGTTGTTGTCGTTATGCTGTTTTTTAAGCAGATGAAGTTGCGCAAAGCCCTGGCCTACGATCAGAAATTGATGCTGGAGATTGTCGAAAACAAGCTGGCCGGAAAGCAGAAAAACCTGTTTACCAATTTTGCACTGGATGAAAACAAGGACACGATCAAGCAACTATCGCAGTTGGATACAACCGCTGTGGCAGCTAAACAGAAGCCTGCAAAAACCAAAACTACGGAAGCGGAAGAGGATGCGGCACCGGCATTTCCTTCCCATGTTTCCCAGTCTGAAGGAGAGTCTGCCAACGTTGAAGACTTCAGCGGTGCAACCATCAGCGAAGAAATTTTCAGAAAATACGATATTCGGGGTGTTGTTGGAGATACCTTAAGTCTTGAGCATGCTTACGTGATCGGCAAGGCGATTGGCAGCTTGGCTATTGAACGTGGTGAAACCGATATGCTGGTGGCACGTGATGGCAGGATTTCCAGCAAGGATTTGTCATCAACCCTGATCAGAGGGATTTGTGAAAGTGGTGTCAATGTTGTTGATCTCGGCTTGATGCCGACACCTGTGATGTATTTTGGTACCAATTTTCTTTCTGCAAAATCAGGGGTCATGGTCACCGGTAGTCATAACCCGCCGGACTATAATGGCTTCAAGATTGTTATTGCTGGCAACACCTTAAGTGGTGAGGATATCGAAGGACTCCATGGTCGTATCGTAACAGGCCGTTTCAATAGTGGTGAAGGCACCAGGGACGAACTGGATATTTCTGCTGATTACATCAATCGTATTTCAGAAGATGTTCAACTGCTTAAACCAATGAAAGTGGTCCTGGATTGCGGGCATGGTGCAGCCAGTGTGGTTGCCCGTTCATTGTTTGAGTTATTGAGCTGTGAAGTTATTTCCCAGTACTGCGACGTTGATGGCAATTTCCCTGCACATCACCCTGATCCTGGTAATGAAGAAAACATGGCTGAACTGGTCAAGGCTGTAGTGGAAGAACATGCAGACCTGGGTATTGCCTTTGACGGTGATGGTGATCGTTTGGGAGTCGTTGATTCATCAGGCAGGATCATCAAGCCCGACAGGGTGCTAATGATACTGGCCGGCGATGTATTGCTGCGTAACCCTGGTGCTGATGTCATCTATGATGTGAAGTCAACCAAGCTGCTTGCCAGTCATATTCTGTCCAGTGGCGGTCGTCCGATCATGTGGAAATCAGGTCACTCACTGATGAAGGCCAAAATGAAAGAAACCGGTGCCTTGCTGGGTGGGGAGTTCAGTGGCCATATTTTCTTTACTGAACGCTGGTACGGTTTTGATGATGCGCTTTATTCTGCTGCGCGTTTACTGGAAGTGGTTTCAGGGGATGGTCGCTCCAGTGCGGACATTTTTGCTGAACTTCCTGACACCATCAATACCTCTGAACTGCAAGTGTCCGTTGCAGAAGGCATGCAACATACCATTATGGAAAAACTCGCCGGGGCAAGCGAGAAAGCATTTCCGAATGCAAAAATTACCGATATTGATGGTATACGTGCAGAATATACAGGAGCCTGGGGCTTGATCAGGGCTTCCAATACAACACCGCACCTGGTACTGCGTTTTGAGGCTGACAATGAGGAAGCCATGGACAAGGTTCAGGAAGTTTTCAGAACTGTGATAAAAGCTGTCTTGCCGAGTGCGGAAATCCCTTTCTAGGTATTCATATCAGTAGTTAATTTGCAATGAGTTTGACAACAGAACAGGCACAGAATGTTGCCCATGTATTAACTGAGGCGCTGCCTTATATTCAACGCTTCAGTGGTAAAACCATAGTCATCAAGTATGGTGGAAACGCCATGGTCGATGAAGATTTAAAGCATGGGTTTGCACGAGATATTGTGCTGATGAAGACCGTGGGACTCAATCCTGTGGTTATACATGGTGGTGGTCCCCAGATAGGGCATTTACTGGGCAGGCTGGGTAAGGATTCTGAATTCATTCAGGGAATGCGCGTGACTGATCGTGAAACCATGGATGTGGTTGAAATGGTGCTCGGTGGACTTGTTAACAAGGAAATCGTCAACCTGTTGAATCGTCATGGAGCCTCAGCAGTTGGTCTGACCGGAAAAGATGGTGATTTGATCAGGGCAAAAAAAATGATGCTTAAAAGTGATGCACCTGAATTGGAAGCCCCGGAAATTATCGATCTTGGTCATGTTGGTGAAGTTGAAAGTATCGATGCCAGTGTAGTGGATATGCTGGTACAGGGTAATTTTATTCCGGTGATTGCGCCGATCGGTATTGGTGAAGATGGTTTCTCGTACAACATCAATGCTGACCTTGTTGCAGGCAAGATGGCTGAAGTACTGGGTGCAGAAAAGCTGATCCTGTTGACTAATACGTCAGGGCTGCTGGACAAAGAAGATAATTTGTTAACAGGACTTGATGTGGAAAAAGTCAACAATCTGATCGCAGACGGAACGATTCATGGAGGAATGTTACCCAAAATCACCTGTGCGCTGGATGCAGTCAATGCAGGTGTGAAGACAGCTCACATTATTGATGGTCGTGTTACCCATGCTGTTCTGCTTGAGCTATTCACAGATGAAGGTATTGGAACCCTGATTCGTTCCGGGCGAGCATAATGACTGAAAAAGTTTCCAGAAAAGAACAGATTTTGCAGGCACTGGCGCATGAACTGGAAATACATCCAGGATCGCGTATTACTACTGCAGGCCTGGCAAAGGCAGTGGGCGTTTCCGAAGCTGCGCTTTATCGCCACTTTGCCAGCAAGGCTAAAATGTTTGAAGCACTCATTGCGTTTGCTGAAGAT